>DATHPY010000060.1:0-6277 GCA_035483315.1 Puia sp.
AGTAGAGTCGTCTATGCTGCAGTTATCGAGAATTAGAAAATCAAAATCAGAAACTGTTTGTGAAAGAATACTGTTTATGCATTGCTTTACATATTCGCCGCCGTTACGAACCGGAAGTATAATGCTAAAACGTTTTTCCACCATTTTTAAATAAATTAATTATTAAAATGATTATACGAGTTTTAAAAATACTTTAATAGCAAATATTTTCTTTTTTATGAAATATTTAAATTGGCTTGATTTCATAAAATTTAATTGAAGCATTTTATTTGAAAAGGTATCTATTTCAGCTATTCTATTTTTGTCTTTCCGAAAAAATTTTCTTAACGAAAAGGAAATGGCGATAAACCAAAATTTCAAATGTTTCTTAATTACAATTTCAATTTTCTTATTGTCAAAATACTCTTTTAAAACATTATAAAAACCAACACAACCAATAAAATAACTGTCAAGATTACCGCGCGAATAACTATTATCATGTAAGAAATGTGAGCTATAAATAGCATTTTTTATTACGCAACCATTTTTTGATCCTACCATAGCTAGTAACGCATGATCTGCCAAGTGAGGGCTGCCATAATCAGGTATCATTCCTATGTCGATTACATCGGATTTTCTCAAAACACAATTTGACCAGAAAATTGATGGATTTTTATCGGGATCAAGAACAAATGTTGGGAATTCGTTTTTATCAATTGTATTAATTTTAAATTTCTTTTTGATTAAAAATCCAGAATACATGGAATACCCAGGATAATTTTCTATTAACGGCATTATTTCGTCCAAAAAATTTATTTGCAGAGGATCATCATCCGTAATCATAACAACATATTCAGTAATGGATCTCTCAATACTTTTATTGAAACTCTTTACTATTCCAAGGTTTTCTCCATTCGTATGATATTGAATTCGCGAATCACTAAATTCTTCACTCACTTTTTTTGCGCTACTTCCAGGATCATTATCTGATATAACGATTAAAAAATTTGTATACGTTTGCTGCAATAATAATTTTAGTTGCTTGCTCAAAATTTCCGGCCTTTTATAAGTGCTGATACAAAAGCTCACCAAAGGCTTTGTGTTCATAGTTATTTTATTCTTTTTAAATATCCATCAGGAGCAACGCTTATCAGTAATTTATTATCAATTGATTTATCAATAACAAAATCAGGATTATTTTTTAGAAATTCGTGAACCGCAGTTTTAGGATTGTCGCCTCTTCCCCATGGTCTTGTTTCATTAAAATAACCATCCGGCAAATCTTCAACGATCGTGTCGAAAACTACAATATATGATTCTGTAGTAACAAGCGGAGCATAGAACATTAATTCTTTGTAAACATGTTCATGCGTGTGATTGGAATCAAGAATCACTAAAATTTTATTTTTTCCGGAGGCTGCTTTTCTTACTTCTGAAACTATCGCTTTATCTATTGATGAACCTTGTATCATTCTTATCCTTTTAAACATCGGATGATTTTCTATTTCTCTTTTATTATACTCCCTGATATCAATATCAATTCCGAGAACTTCACCATTGCCAATCAATTCAAGCAACGATGCATAAAATATTAATGAACCTCCATGTGCAATACCTGTTTCAATAATCAGGTCGGGTTTAATTTGCCATATTATTTCCTGCATGGCAATCATGTCCTGTGGATATTGAATAATCGGTCGCCCCATCCATGAAAAATTATATGAATAGCGGTTGCTGTTCGACGAGGTATTAAATTCTTTTGCCGCCTGTTTTAATTCATTGTTATTGCCGTTTGCAATAATTCTTTTTTCGCGTTCATCCTTGAATTCCTGAATAGGATTATTCATTATTAATAATTCGTTTAAGTTTTTTATTATCTCCCCAAAATGCCATGGGTTCAAAATCCGGGTAAGGATAATAGCCCAAATTAAGCGAAATTTTTTTGTTTTTTTTCTCTAGGTATTCTCTTACAAATTTTTCAACTGTAACTGGATTGCCGCTGCAACAATTGATCACTCCCTGAATTTTATTTTGCAGCGCAATTTTTACAACATATTCTGCAACTGTTTCCACTGGCAAATAATCGCGCACTTGCTGCCCTCCAGTCATGTTGAATACTTTTTCATTTTTATCGAGGGCGCTATCAAGTTGCGAAAGTAATGAATTGGGGTTTTGACCAAACCCATACATATAAAATAAACGAACCCATTTTAAGTTGAATGAACTATTTTTTTGTAATTGCTGAAGATATTTACAAAGCTCATTTTTTGCCACAGCATATGGATTAGCAGGGTGAACACCCATGTCTTCACTCAAACAGCCCTCTTTCATTCCATATTCAAAACAAGTTCCGGTAATTGTAATATCGTTTAATCCATTATCAATTAAATTGTTTAAAAATAGAGATTGTAGTGGAAGATTAATTTTTGTATGAAAATCAGATTTATAATTTGGTAAACCTTCCCAGGCCAGATGAATCAACAAATCGGGCTCCTGAAAAAAATTGAAATAATTTTTATTTGGATCAATACTATTCAGATTGAAAGAAATGTAATTGACTTGCTTAAACCATTCCTTTTGTTTTGCATTTTCTTCAGATGAAGATGTTGCCATTACTTTATAATTATTACTAAGCAAATATTTTATTACATAATTGCCAAGAAAACCTGTTGAGCCTGTAACTAAAATTTTTTTCATTTCAAATTAATTGCATCTCAGGTATCGGTACTACAAATGCTGCCCCCCATGTTTTAATGTAAGAAAGCTGCTGGATAATTTCTTCTTTTAAATTCCATGGAAAAATGATGACAAACTCCGGTTTTTCTCTTTTCAAATATTCTTCATCTACAACCGGAATATGACTTGCGGGAAGCCATTTGTTTTGCTTATGAGGATTTCTGTCAACAACAAATTCTACCAAATCATTTTTAACTCCGCAATAATTTAAAAGTGTATTTCCTTTTGCGGCAGCGCCATAAGCCGCAACCTTTTTATATGTTTGTTTTTGATGAACTAAAAAATCAAGAAGGTTAAGTTTGATTGAAAAAGCTTTTTGTTGAAAGCCACTGTAATATTTAAGACCATCCATACCAGCATCTTTTTCTTTTTTAATCATGTTACCTACGTTGGAAGAAACTGGTTTTGTATTATCCATTTTATGTTTTGCATAGATACGCAGCGAACCACCATGAGTTGTCAACTCATCAACATCAAACATTTCCAAATCGCTGGCTTCAAATATCTTTTTTACTGTAGAAAATGAAAGATAGGAGAAATGCTCATGATAAATGGTGTCAAACTGATTATTGTCTATCAATTGCATAAGATGAGGAAATTCCATTGTGATAACTCCATTTTCTTTCAATGCAATTTTCATCCCTTTTACAAAATCTACAATATCCGGAACATGGGCAAGAACATTATTACCGAGTAACAAATCGGCTTTTATATTTTTTGATGCTAACTCTGTTGCTAAGCGAACGCCAAAAAAATCAACAATGCAATTGATGCCTTTATCCATGGCAACTTTTGCAGTATTTGCAGTTGGCTCAATCCCTAAAACAGGAATGTTTTTTTGTTTGAAATATTGAAGAAGATAACCATCGTTCGATGCAATTTCAACCATTAATGATTTATCATTAAATCCAAATCTTTCCACCATTTGATTGCAATAATTTTCTGCATGGTTTAACCATGATGCAGAATATGAAGAAAAATATGCGTAATCGTTATTAAAAATGGCGTCTGACTTTTTATACTCATCCACTTGTGCTAAAAAACAATTATGACAGATATAAACTTTTAAAGGATAGAAAATTTCCGGTTCGTTTAATTGTTCTGCATTTAAAAACGAATTTGATGCGGGTGAATTTAAAAGATCAATAAAAACATGTTCTAATTGCGTTTTACAAAATCTGCATTTCATACCTGTTATTTTAATCTTTATTTATAACACAAATTTTTACGAATTACACGAATTGTTTAGCCTTGATATTATTTCACTATTAACACGGCAAGCTGATAATTCGTGTAATTCGTTTTAATTCGTGTGCTATTCATATTCCTAAATTCCTTCAAAACTGTTTGTAAGTTGAGGGTGTTGTAAATCTCTTTTCGAAATAACATTTACAGTAAGCGGCCATTCAATTTGTATCAACGGTTCATTATAAAGTATGCCCGCTTCTGCGCCCTGCACATAGAATTCCGAATGATGGTAAAGAAGTTCACAATCATCAGTAAGCGTTTGAAATCCATGAGCAAATCCTTCAGGTATATAAATCATCTTTTTATTCTCTGCTGACAATTCTGCTCCAAACCACTGCAAAAATGTTGCGGAGTTTTTTCGCACATCAACAATTACATCAAACACAGATCCATGAATACAACGTACTAATTTAATTTCACTAAACGGAGGCAGCTGATAATGCATTCCGCGGATAGAACATTTATATTTTGTGAAAGAATGATTTAACTGTACCCATTCTTTTTGATACCCAATTTCTTCAAAATCCTTCTTGCAATAATAACGGGCAAACCAACCTCTGTCATCTACGATTGTATTGATATCAATAATATAGCTGCCCGATAATTTTGTGGGAGAAAAAATCATAAGGCAAAATAATTATTTATTTGCTCAAATGTATATTCAGATTGCTTTGTCAATGGTTGCTTATACCAATTCATTGTCCATTGAATTGCTTCAGATGCATTCAATTTTGGCTTCCATCCCAATTGCGTTATTGCATTGGCTATATCTAGTTTAAGAATTTTTGTTTCGTGAGGCTGATTAATTTGAGAAACATCATTCCATTTTGCACCATCCCAGTTTTGCAATATTATTTCAAGCAAATTTCTTACAGTTAAATGATCATCCGGCAAAGGCCCAAAATTGTATGCATCAGCATAAACATTTTCCGTATTGTGCAACAAACCTGCCAACAATAAATATCCATACAACGGTTCGATCACATGCTGCCACGGGCGAATTGCTTCGGGATTTCTTATATCAACAGTCTTATTATTGTTGAACGCTTTTACAATATCCGGAACAATCCGGTCTGCACTCCAGTCACCGCCACCAATTACATTTCCGGCACGCGCCGATACAATTTTCTTTTTATGCTCAATATATTTTTGAGGATTAAAAAAAGAATTTCTGAAAGCATTCACCACAAATTCTGTGCAGGCTTTGCTTGCACTATACGGATCGTAACCGCCCAGCAAATCTGTTTCTTTATGAGGCAAATCAATTTCCAGATTTGCATAAACTTTATCAGTAGTTACAACTACAACTGTAATTTTTTTTTTCAGTTTGCTTACTGCTTCCAAAAGATTTGCAGTGCCGGTAACATTTACATCAAAAGTTTCTGCAGGAATTTGATACGAGCGGCGAACCAACGGTTGTGCGGCAAGGTGAAAAATATAATTAGGCTGAAAAGATTCAATTTCTTTTAGTAAAAAATCCCTGTTCCTGATATCCGCAAAAACATTTGTAGAAATTTTTAGTGGCTCTAAAATCCTGAATAATCCATTTTCATATTCGGGCTTCAACGCATATCCTTTAATCTCTGTATTTAATGTATGAAGTATTGCTGATAACCATGATCCTTTAAAACCTGTGTTTCCTGTAACAAAAACTTTTTTATTACTGAAAAATTTTAAAAGTTCTTCTCTTACCATATTTTCCATTTTGCCTGATTTGCCTGCCATAAACTTTCTAATTCAATTTTATCTCTGATGGCGTCCATACATTTCCAAAACCCATGATGTTTATATGCTGCCAGCTGTTTATTTTTTGCAAGATTTTCCATGGGCGCATCTTCCCACATTGTTTCGTCGGCCTTGTCGTCAATATATTTAAATATTTCCGGCTTCAAAATAAAAAAACCGCCATTGATCCATTTGTTATCTTCCTTTGGCTTTTCTTTAAAATTTTTTACTATACCATTATTGTCTAAATCCATGCCACCGAATCTTGCTTCTGGCTGAACTGCTGTTAGTGTAGCAATTTTACCATGATTGTTATGAAATTCCAATAATTTATTCAAATCAATATCAGCAACACCATCACCATAGGTAAGCATAAAATCTTCATCGCCCACATAACGCTGAATTCGTTTTAATCTTCCTGCGGTTTTAGTTGATAAGCCGGTATCTACAAGTGTTACACGAAAAGATTCCGCACTGGTATAGTGGACGTCCAATTTGTTGCTGCCAAGTTCTATGGTTATATCTGAATTGTGCAGATAATATTGCATGAAATATTCCTTTATCAAAAATCCTTTGTAACCAAGACAAA
>DATHPY010000061.1:0-3199 GCA_035483315.1 Puia sp.
TGCGCCTGCAAAAAAATAAATGCTCCAGCTCATATTCGTTCTATAGGTAAAATCTTGTAACCATTTTGTCATTGCCCACCATGCAACAGGAAATGCGATGACCATTGCAACAAATGTGAGACGGAGAAAATCTTTTGATAACGCAATTACAATATTGCTCACTGATGCGCCTAACACTTTTCTTATTCCAATTTCTTTGAAACGTTGCTGTGCTGTGTAAGATGATAATCCGAATAAGCCAAGACAAGCGAGAACAATTGCGATGGATGAAAAAAGATTCATCACTTTTCCGAGGCGGAGTTCCGCATCATACAATTTATTATAATCATCATCCATAAAACGATATTCAAACGGACGATCAGTAACAAGTGTTTTCCATTTTGATTCTAAAAAAGAAATGCTTTGCTGAAGATCATGTCCGCTTAATTTTACCAGCAATTCTCTCGCCCAATCTTCCGGAAATAAAATGTATCCCTTTATCGGATCGTGAAGCGATTGAAAATTAAAATCCTTAACAACGCCTTTTACATAACCCGGACGATCATCTCCCAAAAACATTTTTTTCCCAATTGCTTGCTGCGGCGTCCATCCCAATTGTTTTGCTGCCGACTCATTCAAAACAAAATGAAACAATCTTGTTTTCCTGTTTGTGTCATCAGCAGCTATTACATCTTGCGCAGAAAAACTTGTGCCAGCGATAAGTTGTAACCCCGTAGTCTTAATAAAATCTTCGTCTGCAGGATTTGCAGTGACAGCGATCTGCTGATTTTCCGGCATTATTTCCGAACGCATATTATAACCACCACCACCTTCAACCGGGGAACGGTGACAACGCGAAATGCTGAGTACATTGGGGTTTTGTTTAAATTCCTGTTTGATCAGATCCAAATGCGTGAATATTGAGCTACTCATTGGCAAGATCAAAACATGCTCACGATCGTACCCCAAATTTTTATGCTGGATATAATACAATTGCTTTTGCATCATGAAAGTGGAAACAATGAGAAAAACTGAAATGGCAAATTGAAAAACGATAAGAGATTTACGTAACCACTGTCCGGAACCGGTATTTTTAAAAGAGCCTTTCAAAACTTTTATCGGTTGAAATCCTGAAAGAATTATCGCAGGATAACTTCCCGCAATAAAACTTACAAACACAGCAACCGAAAGAGAAAATAAAATGAATGGCAAAGAAAATAATGAACCAGCGTGTAATTCTTTTTGTGATAATTGATTAAAATACGGCAGCGCTAAAACTGCAATTGCCAAACTCAATATAATTGCTAAAAGACAGATCAATAATGATTCACCAATAAACTGCCAGAACAATTGATTTTTTTCCGCACCAATAACCTTTCGCACGCCAACTTCTTTTGCTCTTTCAATAGAACGCGCGGTGCTGAGATTAATATAAGTTGAACATGCAATAATTAATATTAACAATGCAACTGCTGCAAGAATATAAATATAAGTGATGCTGTTATTTGGTTCAAAGCCGCCATAGGCAGAATGCAAATGTATTTTGTCGAATGGCTCCAAATAAAAATTAACCGTTGCTCCCTGACCTGCCATTTCTTTTCTCATGAACGCAGGAAGTTTTGCCTGCAAAGAAGAAATTGAATTTTCATTCTTCAATAATAAATACGTTGTGTAATTCGCGTCCCAATAAGTTTTTTCCCATTCAGCTGTTATTCCTAATGAAGAAAATGAAGCAAGAAAATCGAATTTAATTTGCGAGTTCGATGGACAATCCTGTATGACGCCGGTGACCTGGTAAAGATTACTGTCGTTACCAACTTTTAATGCTTTTCCTATTGGATCTTCATCGCCAAAATATTTTTTTGCAGTTGATTGTGTGAGCACAACGTTATATGGCGCCGATAAAACGTTATGAATATTTCCGCGTAATAAATTAAAAGAAAAGAAATTTAAAAATGTAGAATCGCTGTACATGAAATTTTTTTCATCAATCAGTTTGTCTTTGTAGCCAACCACTCTCGAATATTCGGTCATCTTTATTGCAGATTCCACTTCAGGGAAAACTTGCCCGAAAACTTTCGCGACGCGCACGCTCGTGTAATTTCCTTTGTTGGATTCAGGGCTTCCGGCAAAACTATATTCCATGATCACGCGCGCAATGCGGTTTCCTTTCTTCTCAAAATTATCGTAGCTCACTTCATGCTGAATGTACAATGCGATCAGTAAGCAGCTCGTCAATCCTATTGTAAGTCCGAAAATATTGATCGCCGATGATGTTTTGTTTTTCCAGAAATTCCGGAGGGCGATCTTCAAATAGTTTTTAAACATAGCTTTTATATTTACGAAATATGAATTACGAAATACGATTTCTGAACGTTGCAATTTCTATAACTTTCTTATTCATTATTTCTAATTTTTTGGCTCCCAGCATTTGTTCTTTCTTCAGCGCCGTTGCGTCGCGCTCTTGTACTTTTTGTTCTTTATTGTGCTCTGGCTCACAAATTCCAAATCCCAAATTTTAAAATCATTTCTTTTGTCTGAACCACGATTCTGTCCTGATTTTTCTTATTCAACCGATAAATTGTTTTCAGTATAATCAGTTTAATAAGGTTAAAATCTTGGTTCAGACATTATCAATTATCCATTATCAATTTTCAATTACTCTGTTCTCAAACTCTTCACCGGATTTGCCATTGCTGCTTTGATCGCCTGGAAACTTACCGTGATCAGTGTGATCGCCATTGCAACAACAACGACTGAAATAAAAATTCCAATTCCAATGCTGGTCTTATACTCATAATTTTTCAGCCATTGATTCATAAAATACCACCCAACAGGAATTGCGATTGCGCAGGAAGTCAAAACAAGTATCACAAAATCTTTTGAAAGCAACTGCCACAAATTGAAAATGCTTGCGCCGAGAACTTTTCTCACTCCTATTTCTTTTACGCGTTGTTCGGCAGTGAATGATGCCAGCCCAAAAAGACCGAGACATGAAATAAAAATTGCCAACACAGCAATGATCGCTGCTAAATTTCCTACAAGCTCTTCGTAATTAAATTTTTTTGCGTATTGTTCATCCGCAAACTGGTATTCAAAAGGAAAAGCAGGATTGTATCTTTCAAAAATTGGTTTTATCAAAGCAATTGCTTTTGATGCAGACATGTTCGGGTTCATTCTTATGTTTATAAATCCTACCCAACCCTTACTAAATATGATC
>DATHPY010000062.1:0-5414 GCA_035483315.1 Puia sp.
AATGGAAAAATGTAATATTCGGCATCAGGTATAACCAGGCGTTCAATAATTTTATTAACACACCTGTTCAATCAAAAAACAGCGCTGCGTTATTTTATGTAAGATATATTTTATGGAAAAATAAAAATGCAAAAAGATTACTTTCCAAATAACTGCTCCAAATAATCTTTTTTAAATTCAATATAAGTTGGGTTTCCGTTTGGCGCAACATTTGGCATGCTGCAATTAAAAAGCTCTTCAATTAAAACATCCATTTCTTTTGCTGTTAATGAAGTTCCGCGTTTGATAGAATGTTGCCATGCTAATGCACGTATAAGTTTTTCTCTTTTGGAGAATTTCATGTTGCTGCTGGAATGTTTGAATTGTTCTAATAAATTTTCAATCGCCGATCTTTCATTTCCAGATAAAATATCAGCAGGCGTTCCTTGTATAATGAAAACATCTTTTCCAAAAGGCTCTATCAAATAGCCAAGTTCATTCAAATCAGTCATCAGATCATTTAGTAAAACAGCATCTTGTAATGATAAATTTATTGTTACGGGGAATAAACTTCTTTGCGATGCAATCATTTTTCCATCAGTTGCGGCAAGATATCCTTCATACAAAATTCTTTCGTGCGCCAATTGCTGGTTGATCAAAATAAATCCGCGATCATTGGTAGCGATTATATAAACATTATGTAGTTGGCCGATGGCCGACGGCTGTTGACCGGCATTAATTCCTGACTGTGGTTTGATATTGGTCAACGGCCAACTATCAGCGGCCAACTTCTCACTTCCAACTTCTGACTTCTTACGTCCGTCTTCTATCTTTCCAGGTTCATAAAATTCTTTCCAATGCTTCAACTCACTTCTGTTTTCTCGCTCAATAAAATGCGCCTGGTTTTTTTTCGTGAACGTTTTATATAATGAAGAAGATTCAACATCAGCTTTTTGTTCTTCAGTAAAAGGTTTTGAAATGGCATCCAATTGTTGAATTGCAGGATCGAGATCAAAATCCAAAGTTGGCGTTATGCTGAATTGCGCGAGCGAATGTTTCACCGCAGCTTGCACAAAGGCGTAAACAATTTTTTCATCCTCAAATTTTATTTCCTGTTTTGTCGGGTGAACGTTAATATCAAGTTGCGCCGGATCAAGATCAATAAACAAAACGTACAGTGGAAAACTATCGCGCGCGATCATTTGCTGATAAGCGCCCATCACCGCATGATTTAAATAAGCGCTCCTGATAAAACGGTTATTTACAAAAAAATATTGATCGCCTCTTGTTTTTTTTGCTGCTTCGGGCTTCCCGACGAATCCGTAAATATTTAAGTAGTCAGTATTTTCCTGGACAGAAACCAATTTCGGATTTAAATGATCTCCTAAAATTTGTACGATCCGTTGTTTCAATGTTCCTTTTTCCAAGTGAAAAACTTCCTGTTCGTTACTGACAACAGAAAAGAAAATTTCAGGGAACGATAATGCGATGCGGATAAATTCATCAATAATATGTCGCATCTCCGCGGCATTACTTTTCAAAAAATTTCTTCGCGCCGGAACATTAAAAAATAAATTCTTCATCGCGATGCTTGTTCCGTTCGCACTTGCCACCGGCTCCTGCGTTTTTACAATGCTGTTCTCAATTTCAATATAAGTTCCGGCTTCGTCTTCAGCCCTTTTTGTTTTTAATTCCACTTGTGCAACAGCTGCAATGGAAGCAAGCGCTTCGCCACGAAATCCCATTGTCTTGATGCGAAACAGATCTTCAATATTTTTTATTTTAGAAGTCGCATGTCGCTCAAACGCCATCCTGGCATCGGTCTCACTCATTCCTTTGCCATTATCTATAACTTGTATCAGCGATTTCCCCGCGTCTGCAATGATCAATTTTATTTCTGTTGCACCCGCATCCACAGCGTTTTCCATCAGCTCTTTCACCGCGCTCGCAGGTCGCTGGATCACTTCGCCCGCAGCGATCTGGTTCGCAATGTTATCCGGTAATAATTGAATAATGTCCAATCTGTCTTAATTTGTGAACGCAATTTACTGTTTATTGATCGCAGTGAACAGCAGGTGTAAAAGTTTTGTTATGTACCCGGTGACAAAGCTACTATGTTGCATCGTTGTGTCGCACTCTTGTACTATTTGTTCTATATTCAGCGTTGTGTAACAGCAAAAGTAAATGGTGCTTTCAATAGTGCTTAGGAGAAAAACGAGTGTAAAATTATACGTTTTGGGCCGGCATCAGAAAAATGACGTTAAGAAATTTATTGAATGAAGCGTAAAGCAACGAACGTGAGCGGATATATTCAAATGTTTGTATCGTAAATTGTTCAGTATTATTCTAAAGCTCATCGGAGCATCGTTCGTTGTAGCGTAATGAAATAAATTTTAGTCATTTTTCTGGAGCCTTGATTTTTTGGTTCTTTTTTATCAAGAAAAAAGAACAAATTCAATATGAAAAATTTATCCGGTTTCTTGCTTCTGATTCTCATCAGCATTTCATCTTCTGCTCAGTTCAAATCAAATCTTCCCGCAAGCAAATGGGTTGACAGTGTTTTTAATTCTTTAAATGAAGATCAGAAAATTGCACAACTGATCGTTGTTCGTTTATCTGCAATTGATCTTGCTACAAGAAAAATAACTTTTTACGATAAAGAAGTTGAAGATGCCGTTCGCAAATTTAATATCGGCGGCATTTGTTTATTCCAGGGCGGACCAATAACACAGGCAAATTTTATTAATTATTTCCAGGGAATTGCAAAAACACCCATAATAATCTGCATTGACGCGGAAAATGGCGTCGGCATGCGGATGGATAGTGTTACGGGTTTGCCGCGACAAATGATGCTCGGCGCTGTGCAAAATTCAGAACTGATCTATCAATACGGAAAATTGGTTGGCGATCAGTGTAAGCGTATAGGCATCACCGTTAATTATGCGCCGGTTGTGGATATTAATAATAATCCTGACAATCCAGTTATTAACGACCGTTCATTTGGCGAAGACAAAAACAAAGTTGCCGAATACGGATTGGAATATATGAAAGGTTTGCAGGATGAAGGCGTAATGGCTTGCGCAAAACATTTTCCCGGTCATGGCGATGTGTCTGTTGATTCTCATTTTGATCTGCCTGTTATTAATAAATCGGTCAAACAACTTGATACGCTCGAATTATACCCGTTCAAAAAATTATTTAGCGCCGGCATTGGCAGCGTGATGATCGCCCATTTATATATTCCGGATATTGAGAACACGCCGAATGTTGCTACATCTATTTCAAAAAATAATGTCACCAAACTTCTTCGAAAAAAACTAAAATATAATGGCATCAGTTTTACTGATGCGCTGGAAATGAAAGGCGTTGCAAAATATTTTCCAAATGGGGAAGCCGCAGTTCAAGCATTGATCGCCGGAAATGATATGCTGTGTCTTCCCGGAAATGTTGATACCGTAGTTATGAAGATCAAACAAGCAATCGCAGATAAAAAAATAAAGTGGAAAGAAATTAATGCGCACATCAAAAAAGTTCTCTACGCGAAATATCAATATGGTTTAGCAAATCATTCGCCGGTAAATACTACTCATCTCACAGAAGATCTGAATAATGGTATAAAAGATATGCGCAAAGAAGTTGCGGAAAATGCAATTACACTTCTGCAAAACCAGGATGCAACTGTATTTCCATTACATGCCGCAACAAAGAAAAAAATTGCTTATGTAGGAATTGGTTTGAATAACGATAATGAATTTGCGCGTCGTATGCGCAGCGATTACAACGCGCATGTCTACTATTTCGATTATTCATTAGACACGTTGAAAGCCTTAGCCACACTGGAGTTGCTGAAGGATCGGTATGATGCAATAGTTATTGGCTTACACAATTACAATCGCTTTCCGGCAAATAATTTTGGCATCGGCAGCACGGCAATTTGGTTAATGAAACAATTGCAGGAGCAAAATAAAACAGTTACGCTGGTTTTTGGAAATCCTTACATCATCAAAAATTTCTGCGACGCAAAAACTTTGATCGCTTGTTATGAGGATGATGAAACAACACAGGATGTTGCTGCAGATCTCTTAAATGGGAAGTTTTCTGCCAAAGGAAAATTGCCTGTCACGGTGTGTGCAAATTTTAAATTCGGAAGTGGAATAATTAATGGCGGCGGATTGTTACAAACTGTTCCTGCTGCATCTCTCGGATTTAATACACAAAAATTACAGGTTGTTGATTCCATTTGCAATGCGGCGATCGCCAAAGAAGCATTTCCTGGTTGTGTTGTGCTCGTTGCAAAAGATGGAAAAATCGTTTACGATAAATCATTCGGGTATCTCACTTATGAAAAAAAGGAACTTGTTTATCCTGAAACGATTTATGATCTCGCGTCAGTTACAAAAATTTGCGCCACTACAATGTCTGTGATGAAATTGTATGATGAAGGAAAGCTGGATATTCAAAAAACGTTAGGAGATTATTTGCCCTGGGTTCGCGGTACAAATAAAGAGTCATTAAAAATATGGGATGTGCTTTTGCACCAGGCAGGATTAAAAGCATTTATTCCTTTTTATAAAGAGACCATTGATAGTTTGCATAGCGGAGTTCCGTTGCCAACTATTTATGCGTGGAAACAGGACAGCGCGCATCATTTTCGCGTTGCAGAAAATTTATACATGCGCAATGATTGGCTGGATACGATTTATAATCGCATTCTTATAAGCAATGTTGAAGCGCAGAAAAAATATATTTACAGCGACAACGATTTTATTTTTATGGGAAAAATTGTTGAGGCGATCACCGGAATGACGCTTGATCAATACGTGAAAAAAACTTTTTATGATCCGTTATATATGAGCACAACGGGATTCAAGCCAAGAAATTCTTTTCCATTGGACAGAATTGCACCGACAGAAAACGAAACGATTTTTCGAAAGCAATTAATAAGAGGTGATGTGCATGATCCGGGTTCGGCAATGTTTGGCGGTGTTGCTGGTCATGCAGGTTTGTTCAGCGACGCTTATGATCTGGCTGTACTTGAACAAATGTTATTGAACGGCGGCATTATTGATGGAAAACGTTTCTTGAAAAAAGAAACCATTGACTATTTCACGGCGTATCATAGTGATATCAGTCGCCGCGGACTTGGTTTTGATAAGCCCGAAAAAAATAATGCAACGTTGAAAGAACCTTATCCATGTATTTCCGCATCGCCGGAAACTTTTGGCCATACTGGTTTTACGGGCACTTGCGTTTGGGTTGATCCAAAATATAATTTGATTTTTATTTTCTTATCCAACCGCGTAAATCCGACGAGTGAGAATGGAAAAATTTCCAGCCTGAGTGTGCGCGGTGGAATTATGGAAGCGATCTATAAAGCAATGTCAATTGATAATTGATAATAAGCTGTGAGCTTTGAGCAGAGAACCACAGCTCCA
>DATHPY010000063.1:0-2749 GCA_035483315.1 Puia sp.
CAATAGAATTACCGATGCTGGTTACAATAAAAAAACTAATAATTAAAAACGAAAAAATCGTAAATCCCAATTCGTAATTCGTAAATTAGATTATGCGTTCTTCAATTGGCTGATGATTTTTTTGGGATCGGGAGAACTGAAAACTGTGTTGCCGGCAACCAACACATTCGCGCCGGCATGAATTATTGCTGAAGCATTTTCCAGGGTAACGCCGCCGTCAATTTCTATTAACACATTTAGTCCGCAATCGTGAAGCATTTTTTTAAGCTCACGGATTTTTTGATAAGTGTGATCAATAAAATGTTGTCCGCCAAAACCAGGATTAACACTCATGATTAGGATCTGGTCAACATCGCAAACAATATCTCCCAGCAATTCTACCCGTGTGTGCGGATTGATTGCCACTCCGGCTTTCATGCCAAGCGATTTTATTTGTTGAATATTGCGATGCAAATTGCGGCAGGCTTCATAGTGAACAGTCAAACGATCGGCGCCGGCATTTTTAAAAGCTTCCGCATATTTTTCCGGTTCTTCGATCATCAGGTGAACATCAAAAGATTTGGTAGTTGCTTTGCGTAATTGTGAAACGAATGGCAATCCAAAACTGATATTGGGAACAAATCTTCCATCCATTACATCAAGATGAAACCAATCGGCCTCACTTTCGTTTAGCATTTTACATTCCGCTTCAAGATGTAAAAAATTTGAAGCTAACAATGACGGAGCGACAATGGACATGAAGAAAATTTGTTTTGGTGATTATGCTGCAATATACAAACGTGTTTTAATTTGTCAGCTAACTCTTTTTAATGCTTCACGGGCTTCAGTAAAATCTTTATCGAGCATCAGCGCTTTTTCATAATACTGAATGGCGTCTTCTTTTTTATTAATGGCTTCGTAGCAGCGGCCGATCCAAAAATATGCATCAGGAGAAGTTATGGTAACTGAAGCCGCCATGCGAAAAGTGTTCAATGCATTATCATAATTTTTTTGTTTGAAGAATGCAATTCCTTTTTCGATGTAAGCATCAGTCAATTTCCAATCTCTGTGAATGCATGAATCGAATTGTGCGATGGCAGCATCATATTGTTTGGTGTTGGAATAATAAATTCCTTTTATAAAAAATGGATCGGTCAATTCATTTGCAGAATCCCTGGTTATAACATCATCACATAATTGTATGGATTCGGCATTGTTTTTTTCCGCGAAAATGTTTGCCAACTCCAATGTGTATGTAATTGTAGGCTGTAACGTGTATGCTTTTTTGCGGGAAGAAATTGCATTGATGGTATCATGCGTTTGCTCAAGCAGTCTTCCTTTTTCGTACCAGGCTTCGGCATCGGACGAATCGGTTTTGATCATGTTATCAAATAATTCTAATGCTTTGGAAGATTGATTTGTTTGCACATAGGCATCACTTAATAGTCTTTTAAATTCTTCATTAGCCGGAAACTTTGTAATACAATTTTGTAAGAAGTTCACTGCCGCTTCCGATTTGCTGGTGATGGAAAGATTAGAAACATATTCAAACGCAGTTTGCTCTTCCGGATTTAATTCCCAGGATTTTTTGAAATCTTTAAATGCAATTTCGTGCTGATTATTTTTGGTCAGTAACTCCGCTCTTTTTAAATAGAGTGAAGCATTATCGGGAAATTGGTTGATGCTATCTGTTAATGATGCATAAGGCGGATTTTTTAAAAGATCATCCGAAGCATTATTATTACCATGCATTTGGCAGGATGCAACAAAAAAAAGTACGACCAGCAAACTAACAGGAAAGGGTTTCCAAAATTTTTTCATTCAACAAAATTAACTGATTTAAGTTATCTTAATTTTGACAATAGCCTGACAATTTTGAAATATGGTTGATTCAATTTTGCCACTCAACTCTTAAAACGCTTTGCGCATGAAAAAATTTAGCAGCTGCCTGTTAATTTCTGCAGTTATTTTTTTAACAATTACTTCTTTTCATAAGAATATTAATTTACGCTCCGCATGCAATTCAGTTTTTGATACGGTTTTGTATCCGCAGGAAAGACATTTTAAAAATATCCGACAACTTACTTTCGGCGGAGATAATGCGGAAGCCTATTTTAGTTTCGACGGAAAGTATCTCATCTTTCAACATAAAAATGAAAAGGAAAATGTGCTGTGCGACCAAATGTACATTGGTAAAATTCCGCAAACTCCCGATGAAAAATTTGAGCCTAAAATGATCAGCAGCGGAAAAGGAAGAACGACCTGCGGATTTTTTACAAAAGATGGTAAACACATTATTTACGCATCAACTTATTTGGGTGGCGATAGCTGTCCACCGGTTCCTGACAGGCAAAAAATGAAAAGATATATCTGGCCGATCTATGAAACCTATGATATTTTCATGGCTGATCTCAATGGAAAAATTGTAAAAAGATTGACCAATACTCCGGGCTACGATGCAGAAGCAACGCTTTCTCCGGATGGAACGAAAATGATCTTTACTTCCATGCGCGATGGCGATTTGGATCTATATATCATGGATCTGAGCACTTATAAAGTAAAAAGAATTACCAATACGCTTGGATATGATGGTGGCGCGTGGTTTAGCGCTGATGGAAAAAAAATTGTATGGCGGGCATCACGTCCAAAAACTGCGGAAGAAATTGCTGACTATAAAAATTTATTGAAACAAAATTTAGTTGCACCAACAAGCATGGAAGTGTTTATTGCGAATGCAGATGGAAGCGATGCAAAACAAATAACCAACTAC
>DATHPY010000064.1:0-6560 GCA_035483315.1 Puia sp.
CCCAATACGGCTGATGCATTTTGCGCTGAAACATTCCAGCTGATTCCGTTGCTGGTTAACATTACTCCTTCGTAACGCTGATCTAATAAATATGAATTAAGCCCATCAATAGTCTGGGAAGAAGTGGTTATAACGGTAACCAGGGGTGTAACTCCTACCGTACTTGCATTTTTTATCAGGTAGATTCTTCCTGTGCATCCTGTTGCATCAGGGAGCGTTACTGAAGAGGCGGTTGTTCCGGTAAATGCCAATGCATAATCGGTGGAAGATGCAACAGTGTTTCCTGTAAATGACCGGTAAATTCCGGAAAAAGATCCTCTGACATCAAGTGTTGAAAGAGGTGAGGCAGTGCCTATTCCCACCTGTGCATATACGTTAGTTTCAAGTAGGATCAGTAAACAAAGAATAAATGGATTTTTCATGGCGCTTATGGATTTTCAAGTTAAGATCAAGTAATAACTTGATAAAAGGAATTATGACGAGATCACAAAGAAAGAAAAATAAAATGCGAGTTGAAATAGAGTAACCAATCTAAATCATGTAATTAATATCACAGGTTAAAGTAGTTTAAGCGCTGTGATATTGTAGTTCCACAGCTACTTTGAAAATTAAAAGTTGGCTATGCAACAACCGAAAATCCGAGAAAGAAAATAAGAGATTCACGCTTCTGTGGAAACCATAAACGTTTCTCCAAATACCATTTAAATATATCGTATATGGATCTCCGTTAGTTATTTTCTCCGAAAGAAGTTCAATTATGATGAAAAAAATTATTTGGTTACAGATACGATAATTTTCCTTAGTTGGGCCGCAACGCCGGGGTTTGGTTGCAAAGAGGTACCGCCGGATCATGAAGACATCTGTCGATTTTTTTTTAACATCAAATCAATTAAACTTTTGCAAGACAATGGTCAGCATTGAAAAGTGTACAATGCGTTGGTCGTAGTTGCGTAGCTACACAAATAGTAAGTATGCGCTATATGAAAATAATGATTTGCGCTATTTACAATGGCGTGCCTTTTACCTTTCTTTGATGAAAGTCTAAAAATCCATCCAATGCAAAAAACATGCGGAAAAACCTGAGCTCAATGAGTCAAGCAGCGGCAACAAGAATTAATATTTTTCTATCTGCAGATCAGCACACGATTACGGAGTGTTTTAATATGAACGACCCCGCTCCGATTTACAAAAGGCAGCTCAGTCATGAATTCGAGGGTTATATTTTACGGTCGATCATTGCAGCAAAAAGATATTCAGTTTTTGGCTACAAAATAAATTGTCGCAATAGAGCGGACAAGCAATATACTGAGCCATTGGTGCTCGCAATACGACGTCATTTTGCTGAAAAAAAATCAATGAAAGAATTTGAGTTTGAAAAATTCAAACGACGTACGTATACTTTGCTTTTTATCAGCCTTGCTGTAGTAATGGTTTGCCAGGGAACTATTCCGTTGCTTTTACATGCAGACCGCGGATTGCACACTGGTCTCACTAATACTGTGGACGTTTTTAGTTGGGTGATCCTCTGGCGTCCTATTGATAAACTAATTTTCAGTTGGAATCCTTTCCTGAAAGAAATTGCTGTTTTGAACAAGTTGGTAACGGCTGAAGTAATCGTAGTTGATGAAATCTGATATAATTCTTTTACTCAAGCATTATTGGTAACGACTGAACACAACCATTAGGGTTTAGGATACCATTTTGATTCAAATAAAAAAAAGTTACGTATGAACCGGATTTATATCATTATCCTCGCCCTCCTCATTTTTTTTCTGGGGCTTTTCTACTGGACTATTTGGTGGCTCGTGATTGGCATAATCGCAGGAGCAATCTTTGGCTTTTACCAATATCACATTTCGAGAATGCGAAAAATAGAAGCAGAAAAGGCAGAAACAGAACTTCAATTAGAAGAAAAGACTGACCAGATCGATGCCATCCGCGAAAAAGTAAATAAGGCAAGACAACAAGCCGAACTTGCTAATAAAACTAAAACCACCATCTTAGCAAAGATAAGTTATGAGATAAGGACCCCACTTAACGGTATGATGGGTATGGCTTCTTTACTTTCTGAAACAAACCTGAGTATGGAGCAAAAGGAATACGCTAAAACTATCCGGCGTTGCGGGGAAAATCTTCTTACGGTAATTAATGATATTTTAATAGAAGATATTCTTGATTTTTCAAAAATGGGTTC
Organism: Puia sp.; assembly: GCA_035483315.1. GTDB lineage: Bacteria > Bacteroidota > Bacteroidia > Chitinophagales > Chitinophagaceae > Puia. The sequence goes on from DATHPY010000064.1 coordinate 2,195, forward strand.
TGCAAAAACGGAATTGGAACAACTGGATTTTGACCTCTATGATTGTATAGAGGAAGTGTTGGATATGTTTACTGCTAAAGCTGCCGATGCTTCACTGGAGTTGATGTATACCATCAGTAATAACACGCCATCCAAATTAAATGGAGATGCCTTACGGCTCAGGCAAGTGCTTATGAACCTCCTCAACAATGCAATTTCTTATACGCATAGAGGGGAGATCGTTCTTTCTATTCACGCCGAAAAAACAGGACAAACAGATGAGCTTGTTTTATGGATAGAGTTGCGCGATACTGGTATAGGGATTGAAGAAGAGAAATTAAAAAGATTACTTCAGACTATTCGGTATACAGATACAATGCCACTGCAAGGTCAAGGAATCGAAGGACTTGGACTCACCATATGCAACCAACTGGTTAACCTTATGGGTGGCCAATTAAAAATCGAAAGCAGTTTTGGAAAGGGTACTACAGTAAGTTTCTCCATAAAAACAAAACCGGCCGTGCAACTCCAGCGTCCCGAAAAAAATATAGTGATTCAGGGGAACGAAAAAAAGACGGTGCTTATAGTTGACAGTAATCCTACCTGTTTGTCCATTGTGAAAAATAATATCGAAGATTGGGGATTTGTAGCCATTCTTGCAAGTTCGGGAATACAAGCCATGAATGTGTTGGCCAGTGCGGACAAACCTTGTCTTGTTATTACCGGTTTGCACATGGCTGGAATGGATGGATTTGAACTTGCAGAATTAGTTCATGTGCAATGGCCTGCTATACCAGTCATTTTCCTGGCTCCTGCAGGTAATGAACAATGGAAAAAGCAGGAGCAACTGTTTACTGCGATAATATTCAAGCCAATCAAGAAACATTTACTTGGCAAATCCATCGCCCGGATCTTAAATACAGGCAAAAAAAATATTCTGGCAGACAATCAATCGAGCCAGACTTTACGAAGTGATTTTGCCGCAGAATTCCCGCTCCGCATACTAATTGCAGAAGACGATCCTTTTAACCAGCAATTGGAAGTGGCAGTCTTGAATAAACTGGGGTACCAGCCTCAAATTGCTGCCAATGGTAAGGAAGTACTGGAATTAGTCAGCGCTACTCATTTTGATCTTATCCTGATGGATGTTCAAATGCCGGAAATGGATGGACTAGAAGCTACCCGGATGATTCGTCTCTGTCTTTCCACTCAACCCATCATCATTGCCATGACAGCTAATGCCATGCTGGGGGATAAAGAAGCCTGTATGGCATCTGGCATGGATGATTATTTGTGCAAGCCAATAGAACTTACAGAACTAATGAGAATCTTGGAAAGATGGGCAGACTTTTCCATGCCAGCCCTAGCATGATATTCCTTATCCTATCTAAATCATTTTTGTTACGAGTATAACGGTTATGCATACTCGATTTGGCGTCTACGTGGAAAACCTTTTACTTAATGCGAAGAACATTGCGACATTGCATGTGTAGTATTCTTTCTACTTATCTGGCAGCAAACAGCTACAACATAAAAGATGTTCTACTATTTTTTAACACGGGCATTTATCCCAACTTTATATTGTCAAGAGAAAACCAATCAAAATCTAATGTCCAAAAACTCCTGAAGCCAAAATTTGCAGTTACTTTTTACCACAATAAATCTGTCTTATAATCTTCAAAAAAAAGTTATGAGAGTCCAAACCAAAAAACATCAACTCAGTTCAACGAATTCAATATATCGCAATCCCAAATCTATATTTGAAATAATCAAAAAACTGCAAGCCGGCTTGTCACCTCTTTCTATACAAATGAAAACGATCATCATTAACGATGCAGATAAAAATCTCAGAGTTTTCACCGATGAAAATATTTTAGCTTTTATAATCGGCAGTTTAATGAGTAATGCAGTTTATAGTACATATAATTGTTGCATCAGGGTTGAAGCATCAATTATCCAAAGCAAAATATTAATCCGCATCAGCAATGACGGAATATTTGTTTATAGCCATTTAATGAAAAGTCTTCACAGTATTGCGCAAGCTGCGCAAAAGTTAAAGGGTCATATTTATCTTCAAAGAGAAGAGTCCGGAGCAATGACTGCAATGTTTTCTATGCCTTTTAAAAAAGGGGCACTATTTTGCGACCACAACAAATAGAAGCTTTGATATCTGCGATAGCGCTTGCTTAAATATTACGCATAAAATTTCAACAAGAGTTAACGAATATGCAATATCCTATCATCTTTCGTTCGGATGCTGCTGCAAAATTACACTCAGCTTTTTGAAAAATATTCTCTGACAAAAGCATGTTCCTGGTTTTCGGTCATTTTATCAGCAGGTTTAACTTCAATTTTTATTTTTTCAAAAAGATGATCTGCTTTTAGAGTATTAAACAATTCTACTTTTGCATTGGTAGGACCAAAAAGAATGACATCTTCAAAATTTTTAATGATCTCTCCCAACTTTTTATAATATTCTGATTGTTGGTGCTGTTCTTTATTGTGCATTAGATTTTCACTCTTACCAAGGCTTTGTTCTTTTACCCCATGTGTAAATGCAGATTCAATCGTTTTTGTTTCGATTGGATCGGCTGTAAATTCCATCACATGAGCGCGCGAATGATCCATCCAAATTCCTACTCGTTTTGCAGTAACCATATATTTTTATTTTTTAATTCGACATGTTAATTAAGGCAAAGCTGGTCGTCTTTGAGCAATTAATTGTTACGGAATTATTATTATTCGTTACATCATTCACACATGATAACTGACAAGCTAGTAATAGGTGTAGCTTGCCATGACATCAGTGATCCTTTTTTGAAAAACAGATTATTGTAATTAATTTTTGCCATCGTATAAATTTTTATGGAAGCAGCTAACACTTCAATACTGATCATTAACAGTGGTTCATCCAGTATCAAATTTTCATTGTACAAGATCACTGATCTTACAAAGCACTTATTGCATGGCGAACTTGAAACTAACGGCACAAAAAATGCGACGCTTCATTTTACCAACATAATCTCCAATCAAAAAAATAGTATTGATATAAAATCTGCTGGTTATGATAATTCGATAAATTTTTTGATTACTTGGTTAGAAAAGCAAGATGAATTTGTTTCCATAGTTGCGGTAGGGCACAGGATAGTACATGGAATGAAACACACCGAACCTGAAAAGATCACTCCTGAATTATTGGATGAATTAAAAAAAATCAGCGCATTCGATCCTGAACATTTGCCGCAGGAAATTAAGTTGATAGAATTATTTCAGAAACATTATCCGGCGATTCAACAAATAGCCTGTTTCGATACTTCATTTCATACATCCATAGCAATGGTTGCAAAATTGCTACCCATTCCGCGAAAATATTTCTCCATGGGAATTCAGCGATATGGTTTTCATGGTCTCTCCTATTCATATTTGATGGAAGAATTGGATAAACTAACCGGAAATAAAGTTGGTAAAGAAAAAATAATATTAGCTCATTTAGGAAATGGTGCAAGTATTGCCGCAATAAAAAATGGAAAAAGTATTGACACAAGCATGAGTTTTACGCCCACAGCTGGAATACCAATGAGTACCCGCACGGGCGATCTTGATCCCGGTGTTGCATGGTATCTTATGCATCAAGAAAAAATGAGTGCGAAACAATTTAATTATTTGATTAATCATGAATCCGGTCTTCTTGGAATATCTGAAACTAATTCCGACATGCGCGAATTATTAAAATTGCAAGCTATTGATACTCGCGCGGCAGATGCAATAGACATATTTTGTTATCAAACCAAAAAATATATTGGCGCATATGCGGCAGCGTTAGGTGGATTAAATAGATTGGTTTTTTCAGGAGGCATAGGAGAAAATGCACCGGAGATACGTGAGCGCATTTGTAGCAGTCTTAAATTTTTAGGAGTTGAACTGGATAAAAAAAGAAATGGAAAGAATAAAGAAATTATTTCTTCTGATAATTCATCCGTGACTGTTCATGTAATTAAAACAAACGAAGAATTAATGATAGCAAAGTTGGTTTGTGATGTATTGAAAATTGAACACTAAAATTATTTTATTATGGAACCGCAAATTGCAGAAATAGAAAGCAAAACTTTATCAACTGACTTATTGCAAAAGATGAATGCGTATTGGCACGCTGCAAATTACATTTCCGTAGGACAAATTTATTTACGTGATAATCCGCTGCTAAAAGAGCCATTAAAACCGGAACACATAAAAGCCATGTTGTTAGGACATTGGGGTACTACGCCCGGACAAAATTTTATTTATGTACATCTGAATAGAATAATAAAAAAGTACGGACTGAATATGTTTTACATTTCAGGTCCGGGGCACGGTGGACCAGCGCTTGTTGGCAATACTTATCTTGAAG
>DATHPY010000065.1:0-5215 GCA_035483315.1 Puia sp.
AGCGCCTGAGCTTTCCTTGCCAGATGCCAGCGGAAAAACAGTTTTGCTTTCATCTTTCAAAGGGAAATATGTGCTGGTTGATTTTTGGGCAAGCTGGTGCGGTCCGTGCAGAATGGAAAATCCAAATGTGGTGAAAGCTTATAGCGAATTCAAAGATAAAAATTTTGCCATTCTCGGTGTATCGCTCGATAAAGAAAAAGATCCCTGGCAACAAGCTATTCTCGAAGATAAACTTGCTTGGACGCAGGTGAGCGATCTGAAATACTGGAACAGCAAAGCAGTTGACGTTTTTAAGATCAGCGGAATTCCATTCAATATATTAATTGATCCTCAGGGAAAAATAATCGCGCAGGAATTGCGCGGCGATGCGCTGGAAAGTAAATTAAAAGAAGTGCTGCAATAAGAATGTACGATGTCAGATGTATGATGTACGATTTCTGAATTTCAGATATTGCCTGCTTATATTATCAATTATCCATTATTAATTTTTTGGTACCAGCTTCGGTTCGCTCTTCAACATCGTTGCGTCGCAATCCGTTTATCGGGTGTGCTACTATTGAGCTTTAGTTTTAGCCACAGAGAGCCGCAGAGTATCAGGAGAACCGCAGAGAATCTCTGTGAACCTCTTCACCTCTGCGGCTCTCTGTGGCTAAAATTTTAACTGATCATAACAGATCTGAGTTCGATCTCTTAAGAAATCTGTGTAATCCGAATAAATCCGTGAGAAAATTTAAACTTTTTTCTTTTTCGAAAGCGAAATTAAAAGCGCAGGTAAAAAGATCAGATTCGTTAATGTTGCCATAACCAATGTAAGCGAAGTTAGCCAACCAAGCGATTGCGTTCCGCCAAAATCACTGAAACAAAAAATTATAAACCCTGCGATCAGTACAAGTGACGTATAAATAATGCTGATGCCGGTTGTATGAATAGTATTGACAACAGTTTTCTTTTCATCGCCGTTATTGTTTGCCAGTTCTTGTTTATAATTCACCAAAAATCGGATCGTAATGTCGATCGCGATTCCCAGCGCAATGCTGAAGATCAATACTGTCGAGGGTTTCAGCGAAACTCCTTTCCATCCCATAACACCGGCTGTAATAATTAGCGGAATAGTATTTGGAATTAATGAACACAATAAAATTTTTATTGAACGAAATAAATACAACATGCAAATGGCGATCAGCACAAAGGCCCACATAATACTTGACCTCAATCCATTAATAATAAAACGGCTTTGCTCAATAAAGGTTACGCTGCCGCCGGTGAGCTGGACATTATAATTTACCGAATCAAATAATTGCGCGGACCTTTTTTCTATATCATGTAAAACTCCCGGAAGTCTTTTGCTGCCGATATCAGCAACGTTAACGCTCATGCGTATTTCCTGCTGATTGCTGTCAACAAAAGATCTTAATAATTGCGCAAGATTTGTTTTGTTTGCTTTGCTATTGCTATCCGGTTTAAATTTTAAAAGTGGTGCTATCACGGCTGCATCAAACTGGTTTGGCAATGCATAGCTCGAACTGTCTCCATCATAATAAGCTTGTCGCGCAAATTTCAATCCTTCAATAAGAGATAATGGCCGCGCCATATCCGGACTGGAAGCAATGTATTGCGAAAGTGAATCCATTCCCTCAAGTGTTTTCAAATAATTACTTCGTAAACCGTTTTTCTTTTTTGTATCAATAATAATTTCTAGTGGCATAACACCTTTGAAATTCTTTTCAAAAAACTTAAGGTCGGTATATATTGTATTTGTCTTTGGCAAGTCATCAACAATAAAACCTTCGGACTGCAATCGAAAGATTCCAATTATGGAAAGAACGATCACAATGCCTGTTACACTGTAAACAATTTTCCGGTGATCGACTGACCATGTTTCTAATTTATCCAAAATTGCCAGCAACCATTTATTGTTGAGATATTTTGTATGTCGTGGTTTTGGATCAGGAAGAAAACTCAGCACTGCAGGAATAAAAATAAATGAGATCACAAACAACAGCATAATATTAATTCCCGCCACTACACCAAACTCATTCAACACCGGGCTTTTTGTTAATGCAAAAACTCCAAAACCAATTGCGGCGCTGATGTTGCAAAATAATGTTACAATTCCCATTCTGCGGATCATTTCAAATAGTGCCTGTTCTTTATTTCCGGTTTCTTTGTATGAAGAATGATATTTGTTCAAAAAATAAATACAGTTCGGAATGCCGATCACCACAACAAGTGATGGCAATAATGCATTAAGCAGAGAAATATTATATCCCAATAAATTCATCGTTCCCAAACTCCACACAACACCCATTATAACTACCAGCAAAGACATAATTGTTGTGCCAACACTTCTGAAAAAGATCATTAAAATAATTGCAGACAAACCAATGGAGCCGATCAAAAAAACTTTCATTTCATTTTTTATCATGTCGCTCATGCTGGTACGGATAAAAGGAAGTCCGCTGTAATGCACCTCAATATTATTTTTTGATCCAAATGCATTTCCAACTTTAATAATAGCGTTCACCGCTTCAGTGCGCTGAGATGAATTAAATAACTGCCTGTTTACACTAAGCGCAATGAGATAGGTATTTGTTTCGGGATTATAAATTAGTCCTTTGTAAAATGGCAGCGTAAAAAATATTTTTTTCCCGCTGTCAATTTGCTGTTGAGTTAAGACATGATCAGGAAATATTTTTACGGGTTTGAGTTTTTCTGTGCTGTCTGGTTGTACTTCTTTAACGAAGTTTACTAAAAAAGGAACACTCAGCACTTCTTCAATTCCGTTTATTTTTTTTAGTTGCTTATTTAATTCTACATAATCATTAAAAACCTGCTCGGTAAAAAGTTTGTCAGTTTGAACAGCGATCAGTAATAAATTTCCATCGTCGCCAAATTTTGTTTTGAAATTTTGATAAGCGACGTATTTTGGATTGTCAACAGGAATGGCGCGCGCAAACTCGTAACCAATTTTTTCTTTTGAAGCGCGATACGCCATAAAAGCCGTAGCGGCGAGAAGAAGAACTAATAATGCCAGTTTATATTTTAAAACAAAACGGGCTATTGATTCCCACATAATTTCATCGTCGGTTAAGTAAAATAATTTAAAACACGAATTACACTAATTTTAGCCAATAAAGAGCACGAATTATTTAATTTTTGCAAATTAGAAACAGCTTTGCAAAGTTATAGGAAGAAAAGTATGTTGAGCTATCTTATTTTATTAATCTCGTTAATCATAAAAATCAAATAAATCCAAGTTCAGACAATTGAATCTTTTCAAAACCAACGGAATTGTTTTACGAACAGTGAAATACGGCGAAACAAGCGTGATCGTTTCCATATTCACCGATCTGTTCGGCATACAATCTTATTTAGTGAATGGAATAAGAACTTCTTCAAAAAAAACGCAAAGCAAAGTAAATTTATTTCAGCCTGGCGCTATTTTGCAATTGGTGGTTTATCATAACGATTTAAAAAAGTTGCAGCGGATCAAAGAAAGCAATTGGAACTATTTGTACGAGCATATTTTTTTTAAAGTCGCCAAAAATGCGGTTGCGATGTTTATTGTTGAATTGCTTACAAAATGTTTGAAACAACCCGAAACGAGCCACGAATTATTTCAGTTTGCTGAAGATATCTTGATTCATCTTGATAAAAGCAATGAAACAGAGATGGCAAACTATCCTTTATTTTTTGCAACACATCTCGCAACATTTCTTGGTTTGCAGATCACTGATAATTATTCTGCAAAAAATAATATTCTTGATCTGCAGGAAGGATTATTTATCGCGGAAAAACCTCCGCATCCATATTTTTTGGAAGAACCATACAGTAATATTACATCTCAGCTTTTAAAAATCATGCAGCCGTATGAATTGGTGCAAATAAAAATCAATAAAGATGTAAGACGAGTTATGATGACTGCTTTTCAAAATTATTATGCTTTGCATATTCAGGATTTTGGCATGATGAAATCGGTGCCAGTTTTGCAAACTGTTATCTCAGGATAAGAACAATTTGATAATGTGATAATATGCTAATTCGATAATGAACATATGCCATTATCATATTATCACATTGGCTAATTATCTCATTCGCTCTGGATTTTTCTTTACAAAATCGCCCCAGCCATTTACTTTTTTTGCGGAAGAATTAGAGAAATTATTATTTTGAAAATGATGACAAACTGCAACGGCAAGGGCGTCGGAAGCATCGTAATATTTTATTTCTTTTTCTACAATCAAAATACTTTGCAGCATTTTCCAAACCTGCTCTTTATCTGCATTTCCATTTCCGGTGATGGATTGTTTTACTTTTTTTGGAGAATATTCTGTCACCGTCAAACCCGCCTGCATTGCCGAAGCGATGGCCACACCTTGCGCACGGCCGAGTTTTAGCATACTCTGTACATTTTTTCCGAAGAACGGCGCTTCGATAGCAAAATCATTCGGACGAAATTCATCAATCAAATCTTTTACTTTTTTATGAATGAGTTGTAATTTTTCGTGCGGATCTTTTTTTGAAGATAATTTCAACACGCCCATGCTCAATAGCACAACATTAGTGCTTCGAATTTCGATAATGCCAAAACCCATCATTAAAGTGCCGGGATCTATGCCTAAAATTATTTTCGGTTGTGTTTGCAACAGGAGATTTATTTTTGATGATTGTGACGCTGAACAAAAATATCAAATTAATAACCAACTATTTTCTTGGTCCTATAGTATTTCTGCTATTGGCTTATACTATTTATCGCCAGGTTCAGCAGCAGCACAACTGGCGGCAATCTTTGCAATTTGTAAAAGAAGCGATTTCTGGTCCACAACAATGGAAAATATGGTTAGTTTTTTTACTGATGTTTTTGAATTGGGGATTAGAAGCAAGAAAATGGCAACTCGTAATCAAGGCGGTTCAGCAAATATCTTTTTGGAGATGTTTCAAAGCAATATTAACCGGAGTTACTATTGCATCTTTCACGCCAAACCGCACGGGAGAATATTTTGGAAGAATGTTGTATGTTGATGAAGGCAAACGCGCGAAATCTATTTCACTGACGATCTTATGCAGTTTCGCTCAAATGATAATTACGTTGATCACTGGTTGCATTGGATTGATCTATTTAAAAACGTACGCGAAACATCAAATCACATTAAACGAGCACGTTTTTAATTTGTGGCTGAATATTTTTCTTTTGTTCACTGTTTTGATTTTGTTA
>DATHPY010000066.1:0-5799 GCA_035483315.1 Puia sp.
AATCGGTTGTTGATTAGGATCATATACCGGAATATTCTTTACGTGCTTGTTTTTTTTTAGATATTGTTTGATCTTTTTTGCGAAATCAACATTAGTAGAATGTCCCGGGCGATTGGCGATGATATGCGCTTTGATCGGGTAGCCAATTAAGGAAAGATCGCCAACTACATCAAGAAGTTTGTGCCTCGCAGGTTCATTCGGAAATCTTAATTCTAAATTATTTAAATAGCCCTCCGATTTAATTTCAATTGTATCTCTTTTAAAAACTTTCGCAAGCCTTTTCATTTCTTCTTCAGTAACCGGCTTGTCTACAACAACGATCGCATTATTTACATCGCCGCCTTTTATAAGATTATTATCAAGAAGCATTTCCAGTTCATGCAAAAAACAAAAAGTGCGGCAGGGAGCAATTTCTTTTTTGAAATCGAGCATGGTTTTTAAACCTGCATGTTGCGTACCAAGAACGGGACTATTAAAATCAATGAGCGTAGTTACTTTATATTCCATCGATGGCATCGCTACCATTTCCACGCGCTTCACATCGTCATAGTGAGAAATATTTGCGTCAATGCTGTACCATGCTTTCGCAGCATCTTGTTCAACAACACCTGCGTCTTCAATAATTTCAACAAAAGGTTGCGAGCTTCCATCAATGATGGGCATTTCCGGCGCATTAATTTCGATAAGACAATTATCAATGCCCATTCCCACCAATGCAGCAAGTACATGTTCTACTGTAGAAACTTTTGCTCCATTATCTTCCAAAGTTGTTCCGCGGGAAGTGTCTGTAACTAAATCGCAATCGGCTTTAATAATAGGCTGACCGGGAAGATCGACACGTTGAAATTGAAATCCGAATCCGGGGTTTGCAGGTCTCAAAGTCATGTCCGCATTTATGCCTGTGTGCAATCCTGTGCCGGAAATGCTTACTGCCGAAGCTAAAGTATGCTGTTTATCTGGGTTGAAAATGCTATCCATTCTTTTTTATTAAGAGCCGACAAAGATAAGGTTTGTAGTTTTTAGTTTGTGGTTTATAGTTAGACCTTGTTTCTTGTGCCTTTTAAATATCTTCTTCTCTTTCCAGCATCAATATTGCGCTTTGCGGAACGATAAAATATTTTTCCGCTTCGTAAATTACTTCTGTAGCGCCGCTTACTAAAAATATGGCGATGTCTCCTTCGCGCGCTTGTAACGGAACATATTTTACCTTGTCATCCTGGTTTTTCCATGGCTCATCATCAACAGGCATTGGAATTGCGTAACCCGGACCGGTTTTAATTACATAACCTTGCTGCACTTTTTCTTTTTCCTGAACGCCGGGCGGTAAATACAATCCACTGTCAGTTCTTTCATTAGGCTTTGATGGACGGATCAACACACGATCTCCAATGACCACTAATTTTTTAAATTTATTATCCGAAGTAACATGAAGCGACATAATGAAAATTTTGAAATGCAAAAATAATCAATCATAGTATTGATAGAACGCAGATTTATTATGATTGTTTATGATTAACGCTGATAGACAGAATAAGATGATAACACATCATAATCATCATAAAAAATCTGCATTCTATTTGTATATCCGATGATTTCCCGAATCGTTTCCGAGACGTTTATTAACAAAATATTAGTCACACAATATTCATAACCGCAAATGATTTAATTTTATTTGTACTAAAATAAATTATCATGGAAGGAAAGAAACCCAAAATATTGTTATGTGAAGATGATCAGAATCTTGGAATGGTGCTGAAGAATTATTTAGAGTTGAATGATTTTGATGTTATTCTTGAACGCGATGGAAGGCTCGGACTTGCTGCGTTTCAACGCGAAAAATTTGATCTGTGCCTGTTGGATATTATGATGCCGCACATGGATGGATTTACACTCGCTGAAGAAATCCGCGATGTGGATGCAGATATTCCCTTATTCTTTTTAAGCGCAAAAACAATGAAGGAAGATATTATACAAGGATATAAACTTGGCGCTGATGATTACATTACAAAACCTTTTGACAGCGAAGTTTTATTGTTGAAAATAAAAGCAATTCTAAAACGCAATGAAGATCTGAACCGTGAAGCGGATAACAAAGAGTTTGATCTTGGTTCATATCACTTCAATCCGAAATTGAGAGAACTTGGGCATAAAGGACAAATGCAAACATTATCTCCAAAAGAAAATGAATTGTTGAAAATGCTTGCCGAACATTTAAATGATCTTTTACCAAGAGAGCAGGCATTGAAAAAAATATGGGGAAGCGATACTTATTTTAATGGAAGAAGTATGGACGTTTATATTGCGAAACTCCGCAAATATTTAAAAGATGATCCGAAAATTGAAATTGTAAATATTCACGGAAACGGTTTCAGGTTAGTGGTGCAGGAAGTTGTTTGAGCTTTTGTCTGAACTGGGATTTACTGGATTAAAAGATTTATAGGATTGAAAATTTTCAATCCTTTTTTATTTTACATGAAAAAGCTCTCATGGGTTTCACGGGTGTACGCAGATAAATCACATAAATCTTTCTAATCACAAAAATCCCAGTTCAGACATTCCGGGATTTTTCTTTCCAAGATGTTTATATGCTTTTTCAGTTGCTTCGCGTCCGCGTGGCGTGCGCTTAATAAATCCTTCCTGGATCAAAAATGGTTCATAGACTTCTTCAAGTGTTCCTGCTTCTTCGGCAACCGCAGTAGCAATTGTAGTTATGCCAACCGGGCCTCCTTTAAATTTATCAATGATTGTAAGAAGAATTTTGTTATCCATATCATCAAGCCCGAATTCATCTACATTCAATGCGCGCAAAGCATGTTGTGTGATGGCAAGATCAATCACGCCGTTCGAAAGCACCTGCGCGAAATCGCGAACACGACGCAATAATCCGTTTGCGATTCTCGGCGTGCCGCGACTTCTCCGTGCAATTTCATTTGCCGCATCTGAAGTGATCTTTGTATTCAGAATTTTTGCGGAACGCTCAACAATTTTATACAACGTTTCTGAATTGTAATATTCCAATCTTGATTTGATCGCAAAGCGCGACATCAATGGTGCAGTTAATAATCCGCTGCGTGTTGTTGCGCCAACAAGCGTGAAAGGATTTATGTTGATCTGAATGCTTCGCGCATTTGGTCCGCTATCAATCATAATGTCAATGCGGTAATCTTCCATTGCTGCATATAAATATTCTTCAACAACATTACTCAGGCGATGAATTTCATCAATAAACAATACATCATTCGGTTCAAGATTGGTAAGCAAACCTGCGAGATCGCCGGGTTTTTCAATTACCGGGCCGGAAGTTTCTTTGATATTAACTCCTAATTCGTTTGCAACAATTCTGCTTAATGTAGTTTTTCCCAATCCCGGTGGACCATGAAATAAAATATGATCCAATGCTTCACCACGTTGCTTTGCAGCTTTGATAAATATTTTCAGGTTTTCGATTATCTGTCCTTGTCCTGCAAAATCTTCAATAACTGCAGGACGAATATTATTTTCAAATTCTTTATCAACCGGACTCAACAATTCTTTTTCATTATTTAAGTTGGCATTCTGCATACGTCAAAGTTAAATGTCTGAACCGGGATTTATTTGATTTTTATGATTTAAATGATTGTTTTGGTTTTTCATTGCAAGATATTAAGGTCATATTAGGAGCTGTAGTTGAATAAATGTGACAGCGTGAAAAGTAAATAATTATTTCTCGCAAAGATGCAAAGCGGCAAATTTCCTTAGCACTTTAATTACTTTGCGCCTTTGCGTAAAATAAAAAGTTAAAAAAAATATATTTGTATATACAAGTATTATTACTTTTCTTTGAGGAGTGAAAAAATTATCCGATAGCACCTACAGCATGTGCATTTATTTTGCAACAAATGCTTTGGCGAGAAAAATGGAAAAGATCGCCGTCAATGCCTGGAAAAAAGTAAATCTTTCTCCCAGTCATGCTTATTTATTAATGCTGGTATTGAATGACCCGGGAATTCAACCCATGAAATTAAGCGAAGAATTGCACCTGGAGCCGTCTACCATTACGCGGTTAACAGAAAAGCTGGAAGAAAAAAAATTACTTGTGCGCATTGTTGAAGGCAAGCAGACGAATGTTTATCCTACACCAAAAGCAAAAGAGCTGCTTCCAAAAATGAAACAATGCGTTGCGGATTTTTATCAAACTTATTCCATTATTCTTGGAAAAGACGAAAGCGGCAGATTAATTAAAAGCATTAACCGGATCGCTGATAAGCTGGCGGATTAAATTTTTTTAGCACAACATTTGTATATACAATAATAAATTAAAAACAAAAACCATGAAGTACGTAATCACAGGATCAGCGGGGCATATTTCAAAACCACTCACTGAAAAATTATTATCGCAAAAACATGATGTAATCGTTGTCAGCAGAAATGAAGCTAACATTTCAGAACTTGTTGCAAAAGGCGCCAAAGCTGCTGTCGGTTCAGTAGAGGATGTAGATTTTCTTACGAAAACATTTAGCGGTGCAGATGCCGTATATACTATGGTTCCACCGAATATGTCTGCTACAAATTGGAAAGAATTTATTGGACGGATCGGTAAAAATTATGCGCAGGCAATTAAAGCAAGTGGAGTAAAATTTGTAGTGAATCTTAGCAGCGTTGGCGCTGATCTGCCGGAAGGCTGCGGACCTGTAAGTGGTCTTTTTAAAGCAGAACTTGCTTTGAATGAGCTGAGTGGCGTTAATATAAAACATCTGCGTCCGGGTTTTTTTTATGTAAACCTGCTTGCAAATGTTGACATGATAAAAAATATCGGCATCATGGGCGCAAACCTTGGCGGAGGTTCACTCAAAATTGTTTTGGCTTCTCCTGAAGATATCGCTGAAATTGCTGCACAGGAATTAACGCAATTAAATTTTACCGGAAATAGTATCGGTTATATTGCAAGCGATGAAAGAACCAGTGATGACATTGCAAAAGTTATTGGCAATGCAATTGGAAAAACCGATTTGAAATGGATCGTGTTCAGTGATGAGGATGCAGTGAAAGGAATGATCGGTGCGGGATTACCGGAAGAAATTGCAAAGAATTATGCAGAAATGAATCACTGTATGCAATCGGGAAAAATGGCTGCTGATTATTGGAAGAATCGTCCGGCTATGTTAAGCAAAACAAAACTTGAAGATTTTGCGAAACAATTTGCTGCTGTATATAATGGTGAAAAAGTATTTGCGCATTAAAGTATGAAATATGAAGCATGAGCTATGAAGTTATTTGGTAATTGCAACTTACTACTTAAAAGTTCATAGCTCATACTTAAAAATAAACCACCGCTCAATAGTAGCAATGCTGATGAACGGATCGCGACGCAACGATGCTCAACCGGAGTTACCGAAGCCGGTATCAAAAAAAATATTTTCTTTCTAAAAAATAAAGTTGTGAACTTTGCGCTCACCAATTATTCACCCAACTTTTGCAAGTGACAACGCTTGACGATTTTAAAACCTCATTATTGTCTTCGCATCCGCCGGCAAATTTGTCGAATTATTTGAAAGCAATGTGGTACGACGGAAAAAATGATTGGGAAAAAGCGCACGATATTGCTCAGCATATTAATGATAAAAACGGCTCGCTCATCCATGCGTATTTACATCGCAAAGAAGGTGATTTGTGGAATGCGGAATATTGGTATCGCAAGTTGGGAAAAGCAATGCCCGATTATGCGCTGGAAAGGGAATGGGAAGAAATTGTAGAAACTTTCTTGTAGTCAGATATATTGATTCAGTTGTAAGATCAGATCCGGATCGAGCGAATTTTGCA
>DATHPY010000067.1:0-9318 GCA_035483315.1 Puia sp.
GAACGCCCTTAATTGGTTTACCAAAACGATAAGTGAACGTGAGACTGACTTGCCTGCTATCTCTTGTATTTCTGAATGAAGCATCTGTTTGTTGAAAATCAATTGTGCCTTTTATTATTTGCGTGCGAAGTGCATCTCTTATTCCTAATTTCAAACTTCCTTTTTCTTTTAAAATTTGTCTTGAAATTGCTGCTGACATTTGTCCGAATGGTTGTAACAAAACTTGTCCTTCAACTCCCTTGCTGCGATAAAACCCCGAAAGTTCTGCCCCCCATCCATGATTAAATTTAAACTGGTTATTAATATTCAACAGAACAGTAGGAGAGCTGATGTCAATATCAGAACCATAAAGCATTCCAGTGAATTTGTTATATGTGTAATTCACATACCAAATAGATGTCCACCATTTGCGAACTGGAATTTGCGCACTTACTGCAACTCCCATATTTTGTCTCAAGCCAATATTTCCATTACGCACAATTGTTGCATGACCTTGTTGCTCGAAAGTTTCCGCAAAAAAATTATCTGTGTGACTATAATTCAAAGTCGTCGTCAACCAATTGTTATAAGTGTGAGATAATTCTATATTATCGGAAAACTGCGGTTGCAAATATGGATTGCCCGCCTGGTATGTGTACTCATCCAAAAAGAAAAGAAACGGATTTAAATCCTGGTAAGCAGGTCTGTCAATTCTTCTTCCATAATTTATTACAAACTGATTTTTTGCATTTGCCTGGTAGCTTATGTAAGCCGTCGGAAAAAGATTTACATAACTTTTTTGAAATGATGAATCATTATTATTGACTGTATATTTATTGCCAAGCTGATGACCTGCATAATTGGTGTTTTCAGCACGCAATCCCAGTTGCACGCTAATTTTTTTAAATTGTTTAGTGAAGTTTATATAAGCAGCGTTGATATTTTCATAATAAAGAAAGCGATTTGTTTTTGTTGTGTCTGGTTCGGAAATACTATTCACTACATTATAATAATCAGCAGTATTATCTGTGGCAACATAACTTGTTTTTAAACCTGCTTCAAATTTTAATTCGTGTTTGAAAGTATGCGAAAAATCAATTTTGAAAGTATAAATATTGATGTTGCTTGGTAAATTACCTGTAAGAATATTTGCAGATTTTTCATTCCATGATGGATCGTAATTGATGTTATCAAAGTACTGATCGCTCGACGAAACGTATTTGATAATATCAATGTCTGCTGTTAATTCTGTTCCTGCTGAATCAAACTGGTGACGGAAATTAAGATTGAGCGAGCCATTTTTCCAGGTGCTTTTATTGGTGCTTGGAGAATAAACAATTGAATCAACTGTGTTATCCGGGTTCTTTAAAAAAATTGTACTGGTTGAATTATTATTTTCAACGCTGTGAAATCCACTGAATACAAAACCAACAGTTGTTTTGTCATTTACATAATAATCCATTCCGATCTTTGCATTAAATTCCGGGTTGACAAATTTCATTGCCGTGTGCTGTGTAAAAACAGAAGTAATATTTTTACCCGTCGAATCAAGATAATTTCTGTTGATATCCAAATTCTGATAACCTTCCCAATGAGAAAATCCGCCGTTAAAAAAGAAATTTGCTTTTCCTGTTTTGTAATTGAGATTAAGACTGCCGCTTGGTTTTGGATAAACTCCCTGTGTATGCGTAAGTGTTAAACTACTGTTGAATCCTTTTGTTTTATTCTTTTTTGTTTTGATATTGATGATTCCTGAATTGCCGGCTGCATCATATTTTGCTGAAGGATTTGTCATTATTTCCAATTGGTCAATTGCCGACGCAGGTAAACTTTTTAAATAACTCGCGAGTTGCGTTGCAGACATGTAAGTCGGCTTGTTATCAATCATGATGGTAACATTTTGTTTTCCTTTCAAACTAATGTTGTCATCTTTATCAACTGTTACGCCAGGAGATTTTTCCAACACATCCATTACACTTGCTCCGGCATTGCTTGGCGAAGCATCAACGTTCACGATCATTCTATCCGCTTTTTGTTCGATGAAAGGTTTTATTCCAACAACAGAAACTGTTTTTAATTCTTTCATTTCTTGTTTCAAAGCAATTGTTCCTAATTGAACTAAAGGTTTGTCGTTGCTTATTTCAAATGCTGGGGAATAAAAAGAAGCATGACCGACTGAACTTATGCTGATAAGATACTTTCCATTCACCACATTGTAGAAACTAAAGCCGCCTCTTTTATCGGATGTTATTGTTTTAATGGTTGAAGAATCAGTCGTCTTCAGTAAAGAAATACTTGCTGATTCTATTGGTTTTTGATTTTCGTCCTGAACCAAACCGCTAATGTTTTTTGTTTTATCAGACTGCGCAAAAGAAGACAAAGCCGTTAATATTAAGATAGTTATGATGATTACTTTATTTTTCATTTTGTATACTTTTAATCTTTATTTAGTACTCTTTGATGATTATTACAGTCCAAAATTAAGTACTATATAATACATAGAACAATGTTTTGTGTTGGATGGCAAAATTTAATAGATAACCGGAATCTGTGTGATTAGACGCCTTTGAAAAAACCTTGTTACAATTATTGAAGCGTTATTGATAGAAGGATAAAAAAACGGAAAGAAGGCAAGTGATGAGAAATTAGACATAGGAAGACATAGGAAATAAGAAAGTTGAAGCAAAATTCTTTTACTCTCTATTTTTTTAATCTAAGAACTTCGATTGAAGTTCGGGAGTTGGAATCCAACATGCTTCTTTTTTGCCGAACCATTTGTAGCGGTTTTTTGCGATCAACTTATAAACTCCATCGCGCATAAATTTTGGAAAAATTATAAATGCGTAAAATAATTGCCAGCCGTTTCCCAAATATTTTAAAATTCGAAGTGCTGCCGTTGAACGGGTAAATAATTTATTTGATTCAATCAGGATAAAGGAGTTGATATCATTGACAGGCAAATTGAATTGCTTCAAATATCCCTGCCCGGTTTTCCCTTGCAACGAACTAAAAAGAAATTGATTTTTTTTATCGTGCTTGATAATAAACTGAATTCCACGGCTGCATAAATTACAAACGCCATCAAATAAAACAATCTTTTTTTCTTTGTTCATTATGCAAAGGTAATCACAGATCGAATTCTATGGATTACAGATCAAATTATCTGAATCACAGATCAAACGGATTAAAAGATTACACAGATTTGAATCTGTGAGATACGTGTCATCTATAAAATCCGTGATTCAGACAACTTCGCGAATGCTTTATGAAATCCTTATGATTTATTGAGCAACTGATTGAAAATGGTCTTCGTCTCCTGTTATTGTTGCAGCCAATTAAACACCTGAACTAAATTCTTAATCAATCTACTGCAATGAAACCCTTAACCTTTATTTTATTTCTTGTTGTATCAATCAACTCTGATGGGCAAAGTGATAATATGCACGGCGGAATAGGTTTAGCTGCGGGAACTTTAAATGAAAACAGTGGTATTTCAAGTGGGGTCTCATTTTATATTGGAAGGGATATTTTTAAAACTAAAAACTCATCATTTTCAATCTGCACAAATTATAAAATCGGAACTGAAGATAAAACAGGACTTGTATTTCCCCTTACCGTAGCATATTTATATTTGGTAGCAGTAAGCGGAGACGAAGTATCATCACTCCAAAATATCAATTTGTCTGGCCCAGATGTGAAATTTTTTACAGAACTGCCCTTGCTGTTTCATTATAATTTTGGACTTGGTTCAAATAAAGATTCAGAACATAAATTTGGATTTTACTTCGGAGGCGGAATGAGTTACACAATTACCGGCTATACTGATACTGCGAAAAATATGCAGGGAACTTCTTTTTTTGGATTGATGATGGATGGCGGCATCAGGTTTCACAGGAATATTGAAATCAATTTCGGAAGAACAATTTCTTTACAAAAACCTATCGGGCAATTTGCGAATCCTGTATTTTATGAATTTACTATTTCAGCATCTTTTTAAATAAATAAAAAAGCACTACTTTCTATTTCAAATTATGAAATACTTTTTGCACGTCTTCATCCTGTTCTAATTTATCAACAAGTTTTAAAACTTCTTCAGACTGGTTTTCCGCAAGCTCAACTGTTGTGGTCGGGATCCATTCCACTTCGGCGGTAATTGGAATTATCTTTTTTTCTTCCAGCGCTTTTTGCATATTGCCAAAATCATTGAATGCGGTGCGCAAAATTAATATCGGTTCGTTGTTTTCGCCAACGCCTTCGCCCATTTCTTCCAAACCAAAATCTATTAATTCAAATTCAAGCTCTTCCTGGTTCAATCCTTCAATTTTTAATTTGAAGACGCCCATTTTTTTAAATTGAAAACTCACACTACCACTCGTTCCCATGTTGCCATTTCCTTTTGTAAAATAGCTGCGCAAATTAGCAACGGTTCTCGTCGGGTTATCAGTCGCTGTTTCCACCAACACAGCAACTCCGTGAGGCGCGTAACCTTCGTACAAAATTTCTTCGTAATTCGCCATCTCTTTGCCCATCGCTCTCTTGATAGCCGCTTCCACGCGGTCTTTCGGCATGTTCACACTTTTCGCATTTTGAAAACATCTCCGCAAAGCAGGGTTCGTATTTTGATCCGGTCCGCCGGTTTTTACAGCGATCGCAATTTCTTTTCCAATGCGCGTAAATTGTTTCGCCATTCTATCCCAACGCGCAAACATCGTGTGTTTTCTTACTTCAAATATCCTTCCCATATTTTAGTTTGTAGTTTATAGTTTTTAGTTCATAGCTCATAGTTCATACTTTGTAAATAGCAAGCCGCAAATTTAATCGAACTGATACAAATAAAAAACCGCCCGAAAGCGGTTGAATATTTATTCAAAATTTTTTGTTGTTTTTCTTACTCTTTAAGTTTGCTTTTATTTCTGCTGTAACCGAAATAGATCAATAATCCGGCAACCATCCAAACCAATGCACTTAACAGCGTTTGACCAGGAAGACTTACGATCATTGTTGCACAAATGATCATTCCTAAGATGGGAACAAGCGGAACAAGAGGCGTTTTAAACGGTCTGGCTAATCCTGGATCTTTTACGCGCAATATCCAAATACCTAAACATACGATCACAAAGGCAAATAATGTTCCTATTGAAGTAAGATCTCCGGCAACGCTTTCAGGAAGAAATGCTGCGAATAACCCTACAAAAATAAATAGCACCATGTTGCTTTTATATGGCGTGCGGAATTTTGGATGCAGGTCTGAGAAAATTTTTGGTAATAATCCATCAGTTGACATGGTATAAAAAACTCTCGATTGTCCCAAAAGCATTACCAATATCACGGATGAAAATCCTGCAAGAATAGCGATGGTAACCAATGTAGAAAGCCAGCCCATGTGCATGTATGTATCAATGGCATAAGCTACTGATGCTTCTTTTCCAGCTCTCACAAAATCAGTATAAGGAGCAACGCCCGTTAAGACCCATGAAAATAAAATGTAAAGAAGTGTACATATTGCCAATGAACCAAGAATGCCGATCGGCATATCTCTTTTTGGATTTTTACATTCCTGCGCAGCAGTTGATACTGCATCAAAACCAATGAATGCAAAAAATACAATTCCAGCCCCTCGCAAAACACCACCCCATCCATGGCGGAAAAAATCTAAATAAGAATAGTGAGATCCATCAAGTTTTATTGCATCAGGGGCATCAGCAGGAATTAAATATGGAGTGTGGTTTGCAGGATTAATGAAATGCCAGCCTACAGCTATAAACACTAAAACAATGGCAACTTTAATGGCAACAATAATTGCATTTACTGTTGCAGACTCCTGAGTTCCTTTTATTAATAATAGTGAAAGAATTAATAGAATTACAATTGCGGGAATATTAATAATTCCATGATGCATAACATTGGCGGCATCCAGCGCTTTTTCGAACGGCGAATGGCACCATTCATACGGTATTGAACCACCGACAAGTTTATTGGCATATTCGCTCCAGCTTATTGAAACAGTTGCAGCTCCGAGTGCATATTCAAGAATTAAAGCCCAACCAATTATCCACGCAACCAATTCTCCCATCGTTGCATAAGCATAAGTATAAGCGCTCCCCGCAATTGGAATAACCGAAGCAAATTCTGCATAACACAAACCTGCAAAAGCGCAACCTATTGCTGCTATTATAAATGATAAAGTAACGGCTGGTCCTGCGTTTCCACCGGCTGCAGCTGCTGTTCTTACAAATAAACCTGCGCCGATGATTGCTCCAATTCCAAGTGCAATGAGGCTCCATGCTCCCAGGGTTCTCTTCAATCCCTTCTCAGAATCGACAGCTTGTGCAAGTAAAATGGAAAGCGTTTTTTTTCTGAATAAACTCATACAGATTGATTATAGTTTGGTTGGAAGAAATTTTGCGTTTGTAAAATAAGCAAATAATTGATACGCTTACAATTCTTAATTAATAAACACAAAGTTTTGTCAAATCAATATTTTTCGATTCTTTGCAGGCTATATTAACTGCTCATGAAGAAAATCAGTCTTACCGGATGGATTTTGATTGCTATGATTTTAGGTATTCTTACGGGTTATATCGTTCATGAAAAAACCTCCGCTGATTTTATTACTAAGTTTTCTGTAAACATAAAACTTCTTACCAAAATATTTCTTTTTCTTGTTCAGATGATCATTGCGCCATTAGTTTTTTCTACGCTTGTTGTTGGCATTGCAAAACTTGGAAATTTAAAAACAGTCGGCAGAGTGGGAGCCAAAGCATTTTTGTGGTTCATCTCCGCATCGTTTGTGAGTTTATTATTAGGAATGATGCTCGTGAATTTTTTTCATCCCGGAACCGCAATAAAACTCAGTGACGAAGAACTCGCGCATGCGAATAACATCGTAAATACAAACCAGGAATTTTCTCTCGAAACTTTTATCGAACACGTTTTTCCAAAAAGTGTTGTTGATGCGATGGCGAATAATGCCATCTTACAAATAGTTATATTCAGTATTTTTTTTGGCGCGGCAACTGCTGCTGTTGGTGAAAAAGCAAAACCGGTTATCAGAGCGCTTGATGCCGTTGCGCATATCATTTTAAAAATGGTGAGTTATGTAATGATCTTTGCGCCGCTCGGAGTTTTCGGTGCAATCGCTTCCATCATTGCTACAAGCGGCTTGGAAGTTTTTAATTTTTATGGATTATATCTTCTCTATTTTATAATTGGAATTGCGTTATTGTGGTTGGTATTATTGTTTGTCGCATTTCTAATTTTACAAAAACGTGTTCCTCAATTATTAAAAAGAATTGTGCAGCCGTTAATAATAGCTTTCAGTACAACGAGCAGC
Organism: Puia sp.; assembly: GCA_035483315.1. Lineage (GTDB taxonomy): Bacteria > Bacteroidota > Bacteroidia > Chitinophagales > Chitinophagaceae > Puia. Next base: position 7,313 of record DATHPY010000067.1, read on the forward strand.
GAAGCTGTTTTTCCAAAGCTTACTGAAGAATTAGAAAATTTTGGTTGTAAAGAAGAAATAGTTTCGTTCATTCTTCCACTCGGTTATAGTTTTAATTTAGATGGAAGCATGATGTACATGACGTTTGCGAGTATTGCCATTGCGCAGATCTATCAAATTCACATGGACTTTGGAACGCAACTCACGATGTTGTTGGTGTTGATGTTGATGAGCAAAGGAATTGCCGGTGTTCCGCGCGCAGCGTTAGTTGTAATTACTGCAACTGTCGGAATGTTTAAAATTCCGATTGAAGGAATTGCATTGTTATTACCAATTGACCATTTTTGTGACATGTTTCGCAGTATGACAAATGTTTTAGGAAATGCATTGGCGACAACTGTTGTGAGTAAATGGGAAGGTGAGTTGGGTGATGAACGAGAGACATAAGGGGTGAAACGAAAGCAGTTGTCCATCTATTGTTAACTATTGACCATTCACCATTGACCATTCACGCTTATTAATTATCTTGAGACCTTAACCTTGATTAAACACACTCTGATGATTGAATTTTTAACGATAACATGGAAAGATCTATTAAGCCCGGAATTTTATATTAACAACGGTGGTTTGTGGGTTTTGCTTTTTATCATTTTTGCGGAAACCGGTTTGTTACTCGGCTTTTTTCTTCCCGGAGATAGTTTATTATTTGTCGCCGGAATTTATACCAATGAACTTGCTTCCTACTTTTTTAATACCGGAAGTGATTTTGTAAATCTTTTATTGATAACAATCATGGTAACTTTTTGCGGTGTGCTGGGAAATATGGTTGGATATTGGTTTGGCGCAAAGAGCGGTCCGTTTTTATATGAGCGAAAAGATTCCTTCTTTTTTAAAAGACATTATATAGAAGATGCGAAAGGGTTTTATGAAAAACATGGTGGCGCTGCAATTGTGTTTGCAAGGTTTTTACCGATAATAAGAACATTCGTTCCCATTATTGCCGGTGTTGTGAAAATGGATAAAAAGAAATTTTCGCTGTATAATCTTATAGGTTGCATTTCATGGGTAACTACCATGCTATTCGCCGGACATTACTTGCAGCGTTTAATTTTGCGGGAATGGCATTTTGATCTGAAAGATCATCTGGAAGTAATTGTTGTAGGACTTGCGCTGGTTACCGGTTTGCCGGTTTTGATAAAATTATTTTTTGGCAAACGCGCGTCGAGCAGAAATTAATGTGCTAATTTGAAAATGTGCTAATTTCCAAATCGTAATTCCCATTCATAAATCGTAAATTGGAATATGGAGAAGAAAACTCCCTCACTTTTTAATCTTGCAGTTATTGTTGGCGCACTCGGATATTTTGTTGATATCTATGATCTGTTATTATTCAGTATCATTCGTATTCCATCATTAAAATCATTAAGATTAAATGATTTTGATATTGATAAGCAAGGATCTTTTATTCTAAATATTCAAATGCTCGGTTTGCTGATCGGTGGAATTTTATGGGGAGTTTTAGGTGATAAAAAAGGACGGATGAAGGTTTTATTTGCTTCCATCATTTTATATTCTCTCGGAAATATTGCAAACGGATTTGTTCATAACGTTAACCAGTATGCGCTGGTTAGATTTATTACCGGTTTAGGACTCGCCGGCGAACTTGGCGCTGGGATTACTTTGGTGAGTGAATTAATGCCAAAAGAAAAAAGAGGTATCGCTACTTCACTTGTTGCAGGCATCGGATTGACAGGCGCCGTGTTTGCGTATTTTATCCGTCAGCAATTTGTCGCGGCCGATGGTACGGGCTGGCGCACTTGTTATTTTATTGGCGGCGGGTTGGGATTTTTATTATTATTTCTTCGCGTTGGTGTTTTGGAATCCGGAATGTTTAAAAATATTGCTTCGAGTGAAAATATAAAAAAAGGAAATTTTTTTATGTTGTTTACCAGCGCTAAGCGATTAAAAAAATATCTCATCGCTATTTTAATTGCGTTGCCAAACTGGTATGTGATCGGAATTTTGCT
>DATHPY010000068.1:0-2124 GCA_035483315.1 Puia sp.
TTTTTTTCCCGAAGATTAAAGAGACCACAAATAAAACAACGAAAATGAAGAAAAGTATTTTAGCTATGTAAGCCGCACTTGCAGCTATCCCCAAAAAACCAAAAATACCTGCTATAATAGCAATCACTAAAAATATAACTGTCCAGCGTAGCATAAAATTGATTTTAGTTATGAAATTATTTTGTTTCTATTAGTTACACTTCCAAAAAAATAATTTACTTCTTCTGTGTTAAGATCGTTCCGGAATTTTCTGAACATCAGCCGGTTCATCAAACACAAATCATTTCTATATTCAAAAAAAAATTTCACAAGATGCGATTGTGATCTTTTCAATTTATTTTTTCTCCAGTTAATCTTTTTCATCTTTTGATTTTATATAAATAGAATAAAACAAAAAACCTGCCTGTTGAAAATTCAGGCAAAAGAGGAAGATTCCGGGGAAAAAATTCATTTAATTGTGGAAATAGAGAAACGATTTGAAGTCAAATGACTTTATGCAGCACATTCTTAAAAGCGAATCAGAAAGTTGAGCAGGGATAACGTATAAAATATCAGAAGACTGTCCGCAGGCCAAAAAAATAAATCATCAGAAAACTGATCAAAAGATGTGCAAAAAAGAAAAGTATGCACATAGATCAAAATTTCCCTACTGTCCGCATCTTTCGGGGAAAAATGTAATTAATCAACAAAGAATGGAGAGCCATCAACAAATAAGCCTGGTAAAATCACATTTCATGTTTTTCAATTTCCCTTCCTAATGTTTGCAAAAAATCAAGTTCATGTTCATTTGTATTATCGGACCAAACCGTCTCCTCATCTTCACTTTTTTCTGGGGTTGTTGCGATAAGATGTTCTATTGTTCCTTTTTCGTTTGGAGAAAAATAATTAACGTTATAATACCAACCGTTGATGGGTTCCTTAATTAACTTGACCTGGCAAATGAACAATACATTTTTAAAATTGAAAGATACTTCAAAGTCGTCATAAACTTCTTGCTCTTTCATCATAACATAGTATGGCAAAAAATATACCAGCGAAGTGAAATCAATATTATCTTTTTAATAGGCAGGCTTTTTGATTTATAAAGGTAATTATTCTCAACTATGATAAGTCAGATAACTCACATAAAATTATTGCTGCAGAATTTCGAAGAATATGTCAAAACTGATGTTGAGCTGCTAAAATTAAAATCGGTTGATAAATCAGCTGATATTGTTTCTTCTGTTTTTGCGTCTGTAATTATTATTGTCGCAGCGATAGTTTTTGTTTTAATACTAAGCATCGGGTTATCTTTTTTTATTGGCCGGATGACTGGAAGCCTTGAACTGGGTTTCTTTATAATGGCAGGAGTTTGGGCAATCATTTGCGCTTCTTTATATTTTTCCAGGAAAAAATGGCTAAAAAAACCTGCGCAGGATATTGTCGTGAAAAAAATTCTTGATTGAAAAATGTTTAAAAAGTTTCTTGTCAACGATCAAAAGAAAATAACTTTAAAGCTTCATGTTTTTTACCAAGAATATTTTGTGTTATTGCCTGCGCGGCAATTAAACTGTATGTAATTCCATTACCTCCGAAACCAAGCGCAAAATAAGTATGTGGTCTTTGTGAAATTTCTCCAATAAAAGGTAAACCGTCTTTTGTTGTAGAAAATGTACCTGCCCATTGAAAATCAGTTTTGAATATTATTTCCGGAAATAATTGAGCAAAAGATTTTTCGAGTAGTTTTGTCTTAGCATGAATTTTTGAATCTCTGTGATAAGCGTTTAGGAATTTTTCATCTTTTCCGCCAATTAAAATTCTTTTATCTTTTGTAGTTCGCAGATACAAATACGGATCTGCAGTTTCCCAGATGAGACAGTTTTGGTACCAAATTTTATTTGTATTCAGCGGTTCACTTACAATTGCATAGGTAGATTTTAAATTCTCAACATTCCTGGTAAGATATTTTTGAGATTCATAACCGCAGGCAATCACCAGTTTTTTAGCAGTGATGATATTTCCGGCAGCAGTCGTTAATCTCACACTTCTTTTTTTATTTTCAATACTTTTTATTTCTGTATTGTCAAAAACGTTAAGTCCTTTTTTTGTATTGCTGATAAATAATTCGTGAGTGAATTTATAAGC
>DATHPY010000069.1:0-2965 GCA_035483315.1 Puia sp.
AAATAGAAACCCATAAATAATCACCACTCGTTAAAGCGGCAATGTTTGCTTTGGGATCATCTACTAATATTAGAATGAGTAAACCAATAGAAATCCCAATTAAAATACTTATTACAAAATAGCCAACACAAAATAATAAAACCCGGAGCCATCCCTGCGAAATAACCGGTTTGCTGTTAATATTTTCATTCATACATTTATTGATTGAATACTTTTAGAATTCAAAATAATCAGAATAAATCAGAAATCATGTTTCAAAGTTACAATTTTACCGTCGCCGAAAAATTTATGAATTATGTGCAGATAGATACACAGAGTGATCCCCATTCAAACAACTTTCCTTCTACAAAAAAACAAAAAGACCTGGGCAAATTATTAGCACAAGAACTTTTACAGATGGGAGTTGCGGATGCTCATCTTGATGATTATGGTTATGTATATGCGACGATTCCATCGAACACAGAAAAAAATGTTCCTGTAATTTGTTTTTGTTCACATATGGATACTTCCCCGGATTGCAGCGGAAAAAATGTAAAGCCGATTGTTCATAAAAATTATGACGGCTCGGATATTATTTTACCGGATGATAATACTCAAGTGATTTCCACTAACGAGCATCCATATCTAAAAGAAAAGATCGGCGAAGATATTATTACAGCATCCGGAACAACACTGCTCGGCGCAGACGATAAATCGGGTATTGCTGTTATTATGGATGCAGCAAATTATCTGCTCACTCATCCTGAAATAAAACACGGAACCATAAAAATTTTATTCACGCCCGATGAAGAAATAGGTCGTGGTGTAAATAAAGTTGATCTGCAAAAACTTGGCGCTAATTTTGGATACACGCTGGACGCAGGCGAGAGAGGAAGTTTTGAAGATGAAACTTTTTCCGCCGATGAAGTGACCATAAATTTTTATGGAATAAGCGCTCATCCAGGCTATGCAAAAGATAAATTGGTAAATGCAATAAAAGTCGCGTCCGCTTTTTTAAATTCTTTGCCCAAAGATGAATTATCGCCGGAATCTACTGAAGACCGATATGGCTTTGTTCATCCTACATATATTCATGGCATTGCGGAAAAAGCTACACTGCAATTTATCATCCGCGATTTTATGACCACTAAACTTGAAGCTTACGAAAATTATTTACGCGATAAATTGGAAGATGCTTTAAAAAAATATCTCGGCGCAAAAGCAGACTTCACAGTTAAAGAGCAATACAGGAATATGAAAGAAGTGCTGAATGATTTTCCGCAGGTTTTGGAATACGCAGTAGAAGCAATACAACGGTCAGGTGCAACTGTAAAACGATCAAGTGCAAGAGGTGGAACAGATGGATCGCGTTTATCTTTTATGGGATTGCCTTGCCCGAATATTTTTACAGGAGAAATGGCGTTTCATGGAAAACACGAATACGTAAGCATCCAGGACATGCAAAAAAGTGTTGAAACCGTTGTGCATTTATCAATGATATGGGAAGAGAAAACTGTCTGAACCCGGATTTATGTGATTAATATGATTGAAGTGATTTGAATACATATCATTCATGCAAAACTTCTGTTACTACAAAATCCCGTCATGCGAATTATTCTGATTTTGTTTTTGCTGCCGTTTATCGCGTCTTCGCAAAATATTTTGCCTAACGGAGGTTTTGAAGACGAAAATATTTGCACAGAATATGGGAAGAATTGCGCTCCGGAAGCATGGATCGCTACTTCACTTCGCGCAAATTATTATTTTGATGATCAGCCGCACGCACATACCGGAAATCATTTTGTTGGGTTGATAATTGGAAACGTTGCGCATGCAGGTTACCGGAGTTTTATTCGAACTCAATTGTTGTGTCGCTTGCAACAAGGGCATCAATATAAAATAGAATTTTTTATCCGGGCTGTTCATTTTGCTTTTGATAGCATTGGTGTTTATTTTTCTCCGGATGATTTTTTGTATGATAAGCGTTATTTCAAAAATATCTCACCACAACTATGGGCAAAAGATGGACTTGATTCAAATCAGTACAATCCTTCAAATTGGCAAAAAGTTCATTTTATTTATACAGCAACAGGAAATGAACAATACATTACCATCGGTAATTTTAAACGCGGAGAATATGCCAAAATGGAACATGCAGAATTTGAAGACAATTTTTATTTTTTCTTAGACGATGTGTCGCTAATTCCTGTTGATGTAAACGAACATTTATGTGTAGAAGCCGACAGTGTAAAAAAAATAATGTATGATGAAAATGAACGGCACACTTTATTAGAAAGAAAAATTTATTTGTATAGGAAGAATCCGCCGGCAGTCATAAATCTCCCAAAAACAATTAATGTTCGTATTGATACATTGTTGATCCCAGACATTTTTTTTGCTACCGCGAAATATGAACTGACCGGAAAAAACATTTCTTTACTTGATAGTTTTTGTAATAAAATAAAAGAAAGAATTGTTGACTCATTAATTATTGAAGGACATACAGACAGCGTTGGAAAAATTGTTTACAACGAAAAGCTTTCGGAGAACCGGGCAAAGTCTGTGAAAGAATATATTCGACAGAAAACATTTTTGAAAGATGAAAAAATAATTACAAGATTTTTTGCAAGCACGCGGCCAATTGCATCAAACAATACAGAAGAAGGAAGACAAAAAAATCGTAGAGTTGAAGTGTATTTGTATTCGCATTATTGAGAACCTGATTTTATCTTCTTCATAATTTTCTCCGCATGCTCCCTGGAATTTTCAATGAACCAGGTATGCGTATTCATGCCGCCGCAAATAACACCGGCGAGATAAATATTTTTTAAATTAGTTTCCATCGTTTCTGCATCATAAGTTGGTTGCAGAATTTCATCATTGGATAATTCTATTCCTGCTTTTCGTAAAAACTCAAAATTGGGTTGATATCCCGTCATCGCAATTACATAATCATTGGCAACAGTAATAATTCCATCCGGCGTTT
>DATHPY010000070.1:0-3325 GCA_035483315.1 Puia sp.
GGCACAAATGTGCTGACAGGAAGAGCACTTGGTGATGACGTAATTGATGTTGAATTGACATTAATTTTTGGTGGTCCGGATGGCAGCGCTAATCCGGGATTAACCAGCGATCATGTAAATGCAAACGATGTTCCGTTTTTAACCGATTTTCCTTATTTAGCACAGCCTCATTAATAGCCTGATTCATTTATAGAGAAGGGATAAAATCTTTATCCCTTTTTCTTTTTTATACAGTATCCTTCACCGTTATTTACAACTATAAATCTCTCTCTCGTTTTACAGCTACAAGCCTATCAATTTAAAACGTTAATAAACCAACTCATTTTAAACATTTTATTCTCAAAAAAAGCATCTTTAAAATCTGAAAGACTACGGTTCACGTAAGTCAATCAAACAATCTTTAATCAAAAAATCATACAATGAAAAAAATCGCTCTTATCCTTGGATGTGCAGTTGTCATTATTGGAGGCGTTGTGCTTGCTTCTGATCATAATGACGCACCCGCAGTGAAAGGCACGGTAAGTGATATTACAGACCTCTACGTTTTTGCAGGGCAGGACACGAACAATCTTGTGTTTGTAGGCAATTCACAGGGTTTAATTGCACCAAGTGCGACGGGTGCGGCACAATTTGATCCAAACACGATGATCGAATTTAAAATTGATAACAACAATGACAATGTTGAAGATTTAGTGATACAGGCAATAGACTCTGCTAATACAATAGTTTTTTACGGACCTGTTAAACCAACTCTTACCGGAACAAGATCAAAGCTTGAAACATCGGCTCGTATTGGTTCGGTAGCTGTCACTTCTTATACTGCGACTTCGCCAACTGTTGTAACAACTTCCAGTGGCATTAAATTATTTGCTGGTCCACGTGATGATCCATTCTTTTTCGATCTTAACCAGTTTCATAAAATTCTTGCTGGTACTGCAACTGGTTTCAACAATCCGGGTGCAGATACATTTGCAGGAACCAACGTGATGAGCGTGGTTGTTGAAGTTCCAAAGACAATGTTGAATTCAACTGGAAAAATAAATGTCTGGCTTACTTCGGGCACAAAAGAATAAAAGATCATTATCAAAAAAGAAAATAGTTTGTACTAAAAATAAATTTTAATTACAATGAGAACGATAATAAAAAGTTTTATAGCATTAATTTTAATAGCTGCATGTTTCGCTGCATGCAAAAAAAGTAGCGGCGGCGGTACTACCCCGCCAGCTCCGGTTTATTACGACCAGGCTGACCAGGTCGGAAGACCTGCAATCAATACAGTGTTCATCAGCGCTTCGGGCAAAGACAGTTTTAATACAACACCGCCATCACAAATGGCTGCTACATTTGGCGCAGAAATGAAGACAAATCTTTTGGCGCTTACAAATCCAGCAGGTGTTTATTTAACAGGCTTGGATTCTCTTAATCTTTTAGGGCTAAGTGCAACTTCTTTTATTGGAGCTTTATCAACAGATGTTTTAGGTGTATCCACAACAGGAAAAACCACTTTTTATGATGGACCAAATGTTTTAACTGGCAGGGCTTTGAACGATGATGTGATTCATGTTGAGCTTATATTATTATTTGGCGGGCATTTAGGAGCGCTTAATCCAACATTAAACGACGACCATGTTGCTGCAAATGATAAAGTATTTTTAACTTCGTTTCCATACGAAGCTGCACCCTGGTAATTAAATAATATTTCACAAAAGCCAGACTGTGCAAATGTTTTGGCTTTTATTTAGAAACTTATAAATGAAAAAGGCGCTGATATATATCGTTCTGTTTTCTTACACACTAATTATTATACGACCAACAGTGCCTATTATTGCAGATATTATTGCGCACACTTTCTGGTACTCCCAGCATATTGCCACAGTACATTTTGAGAATGGAAAATATCACGTGCATTATCAATCCATGAATGAAGCGCAAAAAAGTTTTCCCGGAAAAAATCCACAAAATTCAAAAACAGAAACTTTTATCGCAGATCATTTGATCAAGAACCAAAAATTCGATTTTACATTTTTCGTGATCAATAATAAGTGTTTTAAAAATCTGTGTTTCTCAATTCCTGACATGAATCCTTCTCATAATTATCCTCCTCCAAAAAGCTTGATTTAAATTTTAGATCTGTTACTTATCATACGCGTTTTCTTATTTACCGTAAACGCTCAAAACAATTGTGATTGACCGTTAGTGATGCGTTGAACAGAATTGTTGCCGTACAAGAGTGCGACGCAACGACGCTTAATAGTAGCAATGTCGCTGGGTATATAAAAAAACATTCAGATTAAAAAAAATATTACATCAATAGAATGTGAATGAGAAATAAACTCATTATAGGATTATTGTGTTTTGTTTGTTCAAATTGTTTTGCGCAAAATATTATCAAAGGAAAAGTGATTGATAAGATTACGCAGGAGCCGCTTGAACTTGCAATAATCAACAATGAAACAACGGGAAAAAATATGCTGACTGATAAACAGGGAAATTTTATTTTGAAAAGTGCGGCACGCGATTCACTAAATATTTTGATTTCTTTTATCGGTTACAGATCGCAGCAAATAAAAATTGCAGCTGCGCATACTTCTTCGCTGATTATTGAAATGGAAAAAGGCGCTTTGGATTTAAAAGAAGTGACCATTACAAACAATGCGGCTGTTAATACATTTCACACGCTCACCACAATTGACTTGAATATGCAACCGGCAAGATCTGCTCAGGATCTGTTGCGTTTGGTTCCCGGATTATTTATTGCGCAACACCAGGGTGGGGGAAAGGCAGAGCAAATTTTTCTTCGGGGTTTTGATGCGGATCACGGAACTGATGTAAATGTTTCTGTTGATGGAATGCCGGTGAATATGGTCTCACAAGCTCACGGTCAGGGCTATGCGGACTTGCATTTTCTTATTCCTGAAACTGTTGCTGGTTATGACTTTGGCAAAGGACCATATTATGCAGGTTATGGCGATTTTACCACTGCAGGTTATGTTGCATATAACACGGTTAATGTGCCTGATAAAAATATAGTGAAGATCGAAGGCGGACAATTTAATACTGCGCGTGCGGTTGCGATGATAAATTTACTTGGAGAAAAAACAAAACAAAAAAAGCAAAGCGCTTACATTGCCGGTGAAGCTTTATATTCCGACGGACCTTTTGATTATGGAGAACATTTTAACCGCTTCAACTTATTTGGAAAATTTATTACACCGATCGGCACAAATACTAAATTAATTTTTTCTGCGTCTACATTAAGTTCCGGATGGCGAGCTTCGGGTGAAATTCCGAACAGGGCAGTTGCAGAAGGATATATTCCTGATCG
>DATHPY010000071.1:0-3374 GCA_035483315.1 Puia sp.
CACTTGCACAGTATTGCAGGAATATAAATAATCAATTGCGTTGCAGCCATCTCCAGGGTCGGAGTCGGGAATATTGGTGACAACAGGTTTTGAATCACAATTATTAAGTTTTACAATTTTTGCCAACAAATTTTCTGATGGCATCATATCCGCATCTTCATTTTCTGCATTGCGTTTATTTAGAATTCCTGCACCGCCGTTGTAACGCACAAGCGGATCGTCGGTGCCGTTGATCATTAATACAGGAATTGGATGCTGAAAAGAATAATCGCCGTCGATGGTATGAGAAATTCCACCACACACCGGAGCAATTGCTGTGATACGATTTGATAATTTGTAAGCGAGATAAAAACTAAACATGCCTCCACGGGAAATGCCTGTGGTAAAAACATGATCGCTGTCGACTTTATAATTGGCAATTAAACTGTCGAGCAAAACAGAAATAAATTTTACATCATCAACATTTTCTTCTGAAACTTTTCTGCGGCTGGTGATGCCGGGCATCGTCCATGCTTTATTGAGGGCGTTCGGATAAACAATAATATAATTATTCGCGTCAGCAAGTCCATCGAGATTGTAAAACTTTATTGTGTTTTTATAAGTGCCACCGCCACCGTGCAATGCAAAAATTAAAGGCAGTTTGGTTGAATTTTTGAAAGCAGGTGGCAGATGAATAAGATATTGCCGCACACGGCCATCAACAATAATTGTTTTATCAATATCCTGCGATTGTGCAAATGAAGAAAGAATAGATAATAAAGAAATAAAAGTAAGAAGGATTTTTGATCTCATATATTTTAGCTGGTATTAAAAATATGCAATTTCTGTTGTAATAAAAAAGCCACCCGGAGATGGCTTATAAGATGGATAAAACCACGATTAACGATAGTAACCATGATAATGATGGTGATAACCATAGTAGCCGCAATAACATCCGCTTAATGATGCGCTAAGTACAAGTGCGGCGATAGCGAAAAATAAAAATCTCTTTTTCATTTTTAAAAGTTTTAAGTTTAATATAGACTAACGGTTATGAGTATCTTGTTACTGATGTTTATTCATAACGTTTATATAGAATTGAAAAGGTTTCTTTTGTTTATTAGAGAAATGTTAATAGATGATAGTTGATGGTTAATAGACATGAAAATGATTTTTTAGCGGACATTAGCTATGAACCATAAACAAAACATTTCTTATTAACTTACGTCAAAAAAAATATCAATAACTTTTTAATGGAACAATTATTCAGTTACTCACAGTTATTAATCTTCACAAAAAATATTTTTAGAAAGATCGGTTGTTCTGAAACAGATGCAGACACTGCCGCCAAAGCTTTGCTCAGTGCGGATTTGCGTGGAATTGATTCGCACGGTGTGGCGCGGCTTGCAGGTTATATTCGTTTGTGGGAAGCAAAACGCGCAAATACGAAACCAAATATTCGCATTATACATGAGACGCTTTCTACCGCCGTTGTTGATGGCGATGGTGGTTTGGGTTTGGTTGTTGCTCCTTTTGCGATGCAGATCGCAATTGATAAAGCAAAAAATGTTGGCACTGGTTGGGTGAGTGTTCAAAACAGCAATCATTTTGGAATTGCGGGATATCATGCGTTGAAAGCTGTTGAAGAAAATATGATAGGCATTGCAATGACAAATGCAAGCGCATTAGTTGCTCCGACATTTTCTGTTGAAAGATTATTAGGAACAAATCCAATTTGCGTCGCGATCCCTGCTGGAGAAGAACCTGCGTTTGTTGCAGACCTCGCCACAACAACTGCTGCAAATGGAAAGCTGGAAATCTTGCAAAGAAAAAATCAACTCGCGCCAACGGGATGGATACAGGATAAAGACGGAAATATTTCTACTAATCCGCACGAATTAAAATCCGGCGGCGCGTTATTACCACTTGGCAGTGATCGCGAACATGGAAGTCATAAAGGCTATGCATTGGGGGCAATTGTTGATATTTTTTCTGCGGTGTTGAGTGGCGCAAATTATGGTCCGTGGGTGCCGCCGTTCCCTGCTTATGTTGCGATGCCGGAAAATATGCCAGGAAAAGGGATCGGACACTTTTTTGGCGCGATGCGAATTGATGCATTTCGCCCGGCAGATGAATTCAAAAAAAATATGGATCAATGGATAAGAAGATTTCGCAGCGCGAAAACTGTTGAAGGAGAAGAACAGGTTTTAATTCCCGGCGATCCGGAACGGGAAATGGAAACAGAAAGATTACAACGCGGAATTCCGTTGTGGCATTCGGTTGTAGAAGACCTGAAATTTTTAGGAGAGAAGTTTGATGTGGAGTTGTGAGTGACGATAATTTTTTTCTCGCAGAGGCGCAAAGGCGCTGAGAAATGCAAAGAAATATTTATAAAATTTAATAAGCTGAAAAGATAAACGTCATTGCGAGGAGCGAAGCGTTGATTTGTGATTGGTGCGACGTGGCAATCTGCTTTATAAATAATTAAGAAATTATTTTTTGCAGATCAGATTGTCACAGCCCATGCTCAGGCACGATTCCACGCGATGGGCTTCGCAATGACGCCTCAAGAAACTTTAGATGCGTTGCGTGCATACATTTAATAAACCCACAGCTCGTGCAAGTATTACAGTGCAAGAGTGCGACGCAACGATGCTCAACAGAATTACAAAAGCCGGAAACAAAATAAGAATTTATTCTTTTAATTTTTCAACCTTAGGTTTTTTATCTCTTTTTTCGATAATTCTTTTGTGACAATCTCAGCCGGATGAATTGCTATTAACGACGTGCTATCTCCCAATGTCGCCGCCGGATTTTGCTGCGTGTAAAAATTTGTATGAACAGATGAATGATAGCTTCCTTCTTCATCGGGTGGATTATCAAGATTGAGATGTGTGATTCGAAAGACAAGCGGATAATTATAATCTTCAGCAGAAAAAATAGCAATGGGCTGACTAGGTATTATTCTGTCTCCTTCATTCACAAGCAGGCGAACCGGACTCGCAATGCTATAATGAGCAAGAGTTCCATCAGCTTGTTCAACATTAATATAATTATGTGTTTTCTCATTATAATATTCGCCTTTTGTTCTTCTTTCCGCTTTGTCAAAAACTTCGTACACAATTCCTGCACGTGCGGCGCAAATGGTATCTCCTGCGTGGTATTTGAATCTCACAGCATAATAATCGGGTTTATCTTTGCCGATAATTTTGCCTATATAAGAAACGTGAAAAGATGTTACTTCATGCCCGGCAATTGCAGGTATCAAATAAACAAACGTACTGTCCGGCGAAGCAAGATTGATACCATTAAATAATTTGTGAGAGTAGTGAAATCTGTGCTCATTAGCGTTGATGTGTTCAATGGTACAAATTTCAAACGCAACAGATTTTGCA
>DATHPY010000072.1:0-2727 GCA_035483315.1 Puia sp.
TCCGGGTTAAAAATATTTATGTCTGATCTCCACGGATCATCTGATTTTGGATAGAGAAATTCTTCCTGTCCGCGGGGAAAAACTGTAAATTGTTTGTCGCCATAAAGCTGGGTGATCCATGCATTCAGATGATAATAATCAAGATGAACATAAGGAAATTTTCCGCCGGGACCGCCAATAAAAATTTCAGTAACACTTCCCCAACTTCCTTTTTGAAACCATTTGCTTCCCAGCCAATTTGGTTTGGCATAATTCAGATCAAGTGGTTCTATTAAAGGCAATACTTCAGGCAAAAGAGCAGGTATGTCAAATATGAATGGATAAGGAGCGGGATTGCTTTCTGTGCTTGTTTCAACCAGATCAAGCACTTCATTCATGGTATATGTTTTACCATTTTTCTCAATCGCTCTTTCTCCAAAATTTTTTCTAAACCAATCCGGTTTAAAAAGTCCTTTTGCTTTCCACACTTTAGAAGCATTTTTAAAAACAACGGGAATTCCGGGTTTATAAAAATTCTCCATAAAATCTTTGTAAGAAATATCTCCTACTTTTTGAACTTCCGGGGTAGACATGGGGGCATCATTTATTTTTTGAAAACGCTTACTGCTCAATGCAATCAGCAATCTTCTTTCTTAAAAAGTTAGCGACAATAATAATATAAAAAAGAAATAAATCCTATTTTTTACGACATAAATTATTTATAGTAACGTAATTACGGGTTGTTTTATTTTTATCTTTTTGAGGAAAAGAAATCCGGAGATATGCACGCCAGTTAATAAACCGGCAAATTACAACTTGATAACTAACAAATTTATTTATAATTTCGTGCAATGCTGTTAGCGGTTTCCCGTTAACATTATTCCCAAACCTTAACTCATTATCAGTACTACCACTATGATTCAAGAACAAATTCAACCGAGGACGAAGCGCAAGAGACTTACCACGATTGACAGACGCGAAAAATTATCTCACAAAGAATTAATTAAAGAATACGTTGAGCCCGGGCTTCCAGTCATTATCACTGATGCGGTGAAAAACTGGGGTGTACTGGATAAAATTTCTCCACAATTTTTCAAAGAAACTTACGGACACTATACAAAAGAAATAAAAGGCGTTACCTATACTTACGCTGAATTTATGGATCTGATGGTTGCTGCAAATGCTGATCATCCCTGTCCATATCCGTGCAACCTTAATATTGAAACTATTTTTCCGGAGTTAATGAAAGATGTAAGACCTGAAGTTGTTTACGGAAAAATTGACAGGGTAAATCACCCCTTGTTGCCGAAGTTTATGTTCCGCGAAACAGACAGGTATGAATTCTTTTTAGGTGGCGCAGGTTCTGCGTTTCCATTTCTTCATATTGATGCGTTGTTTTTGCATAACCAGGCAACGCAACTTTACGGAACAAAAGACTTTATTATGTATCCGCCAGAGGATGCCATTTATTTTTATCCTACAAAAGAAAACCCAAAGCATTGTCCAATAAATGTTCTTAATCCGGATTACGATAAATATCCGCTGTTCAAAGAAGCCCAACCAGTGCGCATTACATTAAAAAAAGGAGAAACGCTTTTATTTCCTTCAGGATGGTGGCACTACACACAAATGTATGGACCAAGTATTTCCATGGGCAGAGTTCACCTGAACCACAACAACTGGGATCTTTATGTTGCTGATGAAGCAAGAGCCTGGAAAGAAAGATCGAAGATTGTTGGCAACATGGTGTACATCTATGGCAAAGTGCTTGGCAAGATCATGGATCTTCAAGAAAAATTTGTTTAGAAAAAATTTTGGCTGAAAAATATCTTTTAAAAACGCACTATTCTTGTGCCTTGTTTCTTGCGCCTTGAATTCCGATCATTGGCTTTAAATACTTATTAAAAAATTCAGGATAGAATTTTACTGCGTACACAAATGTGTTGAGGATATTTACATTGAGTTCTTTTCGTAAAATTATTTGCATCATTAACGTCGTAATTGCATCTGCAATTAATGTCGCATATACAGCTCCAATAATTCCATATTGCTTTACTAAGAAATAAACCAGGATCAATTCAATCGTTACAGAAATTAAAATGATGATGAAATTTATTCGCGGTTTCCCGATGGAATCTAAAATTGTTCCGAACTGTCGTGCAAACGGAGTTGCCAGGCAAGTGATAACAATTAATCTTACCACAGGAATTGTTTCAGGATAATTATTTCCCGCAATGATATGAACAACAAAACCAGGAAATAAAAATATAAACAAAAGACAGGGAATTAATAAAGCAAGAATTGCTCCCACAGATTTTTCATACAAATATTTAATTGCCTTATGACCTTCGCTTGCAAATCGCCTCGCACTTTGCGGAAAAACGATAGTGCCTGCAACGTTGCTGGGAATCGCTGCCAGATTTAATATGCGCACAGCAATATTAAAAGCGCCGGCAGCTGCGGAAGATAATAATGCCCCAAGCATCATAACGTTTATTGTGCCGGTTAATATGGCACTGATAGAAGTTCCGAAAACAAATTTTCCATAATTAAATAATTGCTTTACCCAACTCATATTTATTTTAGAAGAAAACAACAATTGTTTCTTAATAAAAAAATATTGTACAACCGAACCCAGCAACGCACATATAATTTGCACGTAAACTAAATGCATTAATTGAATGTTGATCTGAAGAATAAAGCAGACGAGAATATAAAAAAAGAAGCCGCCCTGTCGTATTGTGTTGG
>DATHPY010000073.1:0-2984 GCA_035483315.1 Puia sp.
GTTACTACCGGAGTTTATTCATTGAACCAGGGAAATTACGGACAGAATAATACAACAATTACGTACTATGATTTTAGTGCAAGTACAGCGACGACGGATTATTTTGCAAACATAAATCATTTCGGACTCGGGGATACCGGCAGCGATTTTATTATTTATGGTGGAAAAATTTATATCGTGATGAATAACTCCGGTAATGTTGCAGTCGCAAATGCGTTCACAATGCAATTTATTGATACGATTGATTTTAAAAATGCCGGCGTTAACAGAGGTCCGGAAAATATTGTGGCTTATGGAAAAAATGTTTTCGTTTCTTCAACCGACGGAACGGTTGCAGTGATTGATACAACAGCTCTTTCAATAAGTAAATTCATTTCCGTTGGATCAAACCCCGCGCAAATGGCGGTTTCGGGAACTAATCTTTATGTAAGTAATACCGGGGCTTTCAGCGTGCAATTTGATTCTACAGTTTCGGTAATTGATTTAAGTTCACTCACAGAAACATTCAAAATAATTGTGGGAATAAATCCCGGTTCAATAGCAGCAGATAATTCCGGCAATATTTATGTTGCATGTACAGGAGACTATAATTTGGTTGCTCCGGAAATGGTAAAAGTAAATACAAGCTCGAACACAGTGACAGCTTCTGCTGATACCGCTGCAGGCATTGTCCGTTATTATAACGGTAACCTGTATGTAATAGGCGGATATCTTGGGTTACCGCTCGTGCGTGAGTTAAGCACAACTGATTTTAGCGCGATGAAAACAAATTTTATCAGTGATGGAACTATTGTCACCACTCCATATAGTTTGGATATTGATAATGCAACAGGTGATGTTTATGTCAGCGATGCGAAAGATTATGTTTCAGCAGGAGAAGTTTTTTGTTTTGATAAAACCGGAACTAAGAAATTTTCTTTTTCAACAAGCCCTACTGCAAGCCCGATAGGAGTGCAGTTGATCACACATTAATTATGCACGAAAAAAAATCTTGCGCACGTTGTGATAAAGTTTTTGAATGCAAAGCGGGAACAATTGCACAATGTCAATGTTATGCTGTTAAACTTACATTGGAAGAAAGAATTTATATAGAAGAAAAATTTACCGATTGTTTATGCAGCGATTGTTTGCAGGATTTAAAAAACGAGTACAGTATTTCTAAAGAGAAATTTATTTTTGGTTGAAGTTGTTGCGGCCGCAGATTATTAGTGGCTTGCAAGACCTATAAGGTTTTTTAAATCTTATAGGTCTTAAACATCATTCAAATCAGATTAATCAGAAGTCTATCTTTGCAATCAATCTAATCAGAAGTTCATGTTCGATTTCGGCCAAATATCATTCAAACAAATTGTTACCATCACATTCACTTTATTTGCGGTAATTGATATGCTCGGTTCCATTCCTGTTTTGGTTTCATTAAAAGGAAAAATCGGAGGCACAATACGATCAACGCAGGCAACAATTGTATCTGGTTTATTAATGATCGTGTTTTTATTTTTCGGACAACAATTTTTAAATGTTCTTTCTCTTGATGTAAAATCTTTTGCTGTTGCAGGAAGCATCGTAATTTTTATTTTAGGATTAGAAATGGTGCTCGGGATGGAATTTTTTAAAACAGATAAAAATACGCAAGGCAGCAGCGTGGTGCCAATTGCATTTCCGATAATTGCGGGCTCCGGAACATTAACAACCATAATGAGTTTGAAAGCAAACTATGCAGACATTAATATACTTATAAGTATTTTAATAAATTGTGTTGTTATTTATATTGTTTTAAAATCATTAAGCTGGATTGAAAAAGTTTTGGGTCCGAATGGATTAATAGTAGTGCGTAAATTTTTTGGAGTAGTTTTGTTGGCGATAGCTGTAAAAATTTTTGCAACCAATGCAAGCGGATTGATTAAATAATATGCTAACTAGATAATTTGATGATGTGATAATGTGCTAATGAAAATACAATTATTATATTAGCTAATTAGCACATTAAATTGGCCTCGTAGTACAATGGATAGTATAAGAGTTTCCGAAGCTCCTGATACAGGTTCGATTCCTGTCGAGGCTACAAATCGTTTAAAATTTTCAAGAACTTTTTTATGTTGGGTCATAAATTTTAAATACTCCTGGCTGACGCATCGCTAAATTTATTATCTGCCATTAAACTAAAACAAATTGTACAGATACTTTCTGCCATGCGTTATTCTCATCGCGCATTTATCCGGGAATGCGCAATATTATTTAGAGCACATTAATATTATTGATGTAGAAAATGGAAAGATTTTAAAAGATCAATCAATATTTATTGATAGCAACTTGATTAGATCAATTTCTTCCAGGCCCATCAAAAACTCCAGGTTTAAAATTTACGACTGTACAGGTAAATATCTCATACCTGGTTTGTGGGACATGCATATTCATGATGCCGGCGATGATAGCTCCAACCGCAACGAATATGTTCCTTTATTTCTTGCAAACGGAGTTACTGGTATAAGAGACATGTGGGGAAGTGAAGAAATGCTGAAGTTGAAAAATGATATTGATGCGGGTAAGTTTGTTGGTCCGCGCATGGTTATTGGAAGCCCGATAATTGATGGAGATAAACCATTTTTTAGAAGTTCACTTTCGGCTGCAACAGAAATGCAGGGCCGCCATTTTGTAGATAGTCTTTTTGACGCTGGTTACGGATTTATTAAAATTTATAGTCTTGTACGAAAACCTGTTTATCTCGCCATAGCTGATGAATGTAAAAAGAAAGGAATTGCCTTAGAAGGGCATCTTCCTATTGAAGTTGGATTGGAAGAAGCGCTCGATGCGGGACAAAGAAGTTTTGAACACAATTTTAATATCAATCGTTTTCTTGCCGGAAAAGAAACAGAACTCCTGCAATGGTCGAAGCATTATTTAGATACGGTTCAGTCTACAAAAAATGTAGAATTTATGGTTCACACCGAACCGTCGGATGTATCAGAAAAAGATTTTAAAATATC
>DATHPY010000074.1:0-2178 GCA_035483315.1 Puia sp.
TTTCTGGATCGCAGGTTTGAGTTTTTCGTTTGTTACAGGAATTATTGCCGGCAGTTATCCTGCATTGTATTTATCTTCTTTTCAACCAATAAAAGTTTTGAAAGGAACTTTTAAAGTTGGTCGCCTTGCTGCAATTCCGCGCAAAGTTTTAGTGGTGATGCAATTCAGTATTTCTCTTGTCCTGATCATCGGAACCATTGTTGTATATGATCAAATTCAATTTTCCAAAGACAGGCCGATCGGTTATAACAGAAATGGACTGATGATGATAAGAATGAAAACGCCGGATTTTTACGGAAAATTTGATCTGCTGGAAAACGAATTAAAAAACTCCGGTGCTGTTGAACAAATGGCGGAATCGCATAGTCCATTAACAGGCGTGTATTTGAGTAATAACGGATTTAGTTGGCCGCAACAAGATCCAGGTCTTGACGAAGATTTTGAAACCATTTGGGTAACGCACGATTTTGGGAAAACAGTTAGCTGGCAATTAAAAGAAGGCAGGGATTTTTCAAAAGATTTCAAATCGGATTCATCAGCCATAATATTAAATGAATCAGCAGTAAAATATATGGGTCTAAAAAATCCCGTTGGTACAATAGTAAAATGGGGCACCGACGCAACTGCAAAAAATTATAAGGTGATCGGTGTTATTAAAGATATGCTTATGGAATCGCCGTACGATGCGATCAGGCAAACCATTTATTTTATGGATTACGACAACGTCAATTGGATAATTTTAAAATTGAATCCAAACAAAAGTGCAACGCAGTCCATTGCACAAGTTGAATCGGTTTTCAAAAAATATATTCCTTCTGTTCCGTTCGACTACAAATTTGCTGACAAAGAATTTGCTTCAAAGTTTGCAGCAGAAGAGCGCATAGGAAAATTGTCAACTTTTTTTGCTGCGCTCGCTATTTTTATCAGTTGTCTTGGATTGTTCGGTCTCGCATCATTTGTTGCTGAACAACGCACAAAAGAAATTGGCGTGAGAAAAGTGCTCGGTGCATCATTATTTAATTTATGGCGACTATTATCAAAAGACTTTTTATTGCTGGTTGTGATTTCATTACTTATTGCAATTCCAATCTCTTATTATTTTATGAGTAACTGGTTGCTGCATTATATATACAGAACAAATATTTCGTGGTGGGTTTTTGGAATTTCCGGGGTTGGCGCAATGCTCATTACTTTATTGACGGTGAGTTTCCAGGCAATAAAAGCGGCAGTGGCGAACCCGGTGAAGAGTTTGAGAACGGAATGATTAATGTGATAATGGGTTGATGTGAAAATGTGATAATGAATTCATGAATGGTCAATGGTGAATTGTGAAATTGATGAATTGTTTTTTGTTCCATAGGAACAACAGGTCGGTAGAAATAATCAGAGAGTTTTTGCGTGCCGTAGGTACGTATGGACTGAACGGAGATTTTGGAGTTTCGACTGGCGTCCGCATTTATGCCGGTAACGCAGAAAGCTAACGATAATAAATAACCAAAATTAGGACCACAGTTGAATAAAATTTCTGTGGTACAAGAATGCGACGCAAGGATGATGAATAGAATTACAAATGCCGGAAACAAAAAAACTATTGATAATAATTAATGTTCTAT
This sequence comes from Puia sp., assembly GCA_035483315.1. Classification (GTDB taxonomy): domain Bacteria; phylum Bacteroidota; class Bacteroidia; order Chitinophagales; family Chitinophagaceae; genus Puia. The sequence continues at coordinate 1,614 of DATHPY010000074.1, forward strand.
GATCAGAAATTTTTTTAAAACTACATTTCGCAACCTGTGGAAAAATAAAACCTACAGCTTCTTGAATATTTTTGGGTTGGCAATTGGTATTGCATGTGCCGGATTAATTTTTTTGTGGGTTGAAAGTGAAGTGAACTTTGATAAATTCAACACAAAAAAAGATCTTTTATATTTTGTAAAGGAAAACCAAAAGTATGATGCATATACCGCAACATTTTCTTCTACACCTGGCGTGTTAGCGCCTGCGATGCAGGCAGAAATTCCGGGCATTGCCAATACGTGCAGAACTACTGAAGGCAACACATCAGCACTGTTCACCATTGGCGATAAAACTATGTATGCGTCAGGAAAATTTTCGGAACCCTCTTTGTTTAGCATGTTTACTTTGTCGTTCGTGCAGGGCAACGCAAAAACAGTTTTTTCGCAGTTGCATTCACTGGTGATCACACAAAAAACTGCAAAGAAATTTTTTGGAGATGAGAAAAATATCATAGGCAAAACAGTTCGTGCTAACAACAGACAGGATTATGTAATTACAGGCATTATAAAAGACATTCCTGAAAAC
>DATHPY010000075.1:0-2954 GCA_035483315.1 Puia sp.
CCACCAAAAATATTCACATCCCTTTTCATGATCCTGTCTTTTGGTCAAGTATCGGCGGATTGCTTTTGATAACAGGAATAGTTTCCGGAAGTTATCCCGCGGTTTATTTATCATCTTTTAAACCCGTTCGCGTTTTAAAAGGCGCATTGCATTTTTCAGGAGGTGTTTTATGGTTTCGCAAAGGGCTTGTTGTTTTTCAATTTGTGCTTTCCATCATTTTAATAATAGGAACAATCGTAGTAAGCAGGCAGGTGAGTTATGTGCAAAATATTAATCTTGGTTTCGACCGTGAAAATCTTATTTATATTCCTGTTGAAGGCGAGCTTGAAAATAAATACGAGGTTTTTAAAAACTCACTACACCAAATGCAAGGCATTAATGGTATTACAAAAATGACAGGTAACCCCACGCAGATAGATAATGGAACCAGCGGTGTTAATTGGGAAGGCAAAAATCCAGACGCGGATTTTTCTTTTTCCTACGCAGGCGTGGGCTATGATTTTATAAAAACAATGCATTTAACATTGAAAGAGGGCCGGGATTTTTCAACAGATTTTGCAAGTGATTCGGTTGGTTATCTTATTAACGAATCTGCGTTGAAATTAATTGGATATAAAAATCCCATTGGGAAACCACTTACATTTTGGGGAAAGAAAGGAACGATCATCGGCGTGTTGAAAGATTTTCATTTTACTTCTTTGCACGATCCAATCAATGCGTTAGTTCTCAAGCTTGACGAAAATGCAACTTTCGGATCAATATTGGTAAGAACACGACCAGGCAAAACAAAAGAAGCATTGGCAGGTCTTGAATCAGTTAGCAAAAGTCTGAATCCAAAATTCCCATTTACGTATAAATTTTCTGATGAAGAATATCAAAAATTATATGCAAGCGAGCAGGTAGTAAAACAACTTTCTAATTATTTTGCTGTGCTGGCGATCTTCATTAGTTGCCTTGGCTTATTAGGACTTGTTATGTTCACTGCAGAGCAACGCACAAAAGAATTTGGAATAAGAAAAGTTTTGGGAGCAAGCCCGGTAATTTTATTCAACCTGCTTTCAAAAGAATTTTTAGGACTTGTAACAATCGCTTTGCTCATTGCATCTCCGCTTGCTTGGTTTGCAATGAATAACTGGCTTCAGAATTATGCCTACCGCGTTGATATTTCTTGGTGGATATTTATTCTTGCCGGAGTAACCACTATTTTAATTGCATTAATAACAGTAAGTTTTCAATCAATAAAAGCAGCAACAGCAAATCCGGTGAAGAGTTTGAGAACGGAGTGAAACAATAGAGAATTGATAATGGATAATTGATAATAAAGAAAGCTTCGACTGTCACCGATATTCATGTCGGTATAAAAAAATTTGAAGTCGTTCAAAAGATAAATTGGAATATAAAATGTTTTGAAGCACTACGAATTTTTTCTTCCGCAGGAACATTTGATGGGTAGAAAAAATAATCGGAATTTTTTGCGTGGTCTGAATAAGGATTTTCGAAGATTAGGGCTTCGGTTGGCGTCCTCGCCAATCGATTTACTTAAAGGTGAATTATAATTGTTAGCGGACGCCAACAACAGCAGCGTATTTCATACTTCTTCACAACCCCAACACCTGTTTCAATTTTGCATAACCTGTTTTGCTGACGGGAACTTGCGAGCCTGATTTTAATATTGCCACATGACCATCTTTTTCATAAGGTTCAATACGGGTGATCAGTTGCACGTTGATAATATATGAACGATGCGTGCGTACAAAATGCTGCCCATCTAATGTCCTTTCAAAATAATTCATCGTTTTATTTTTCAGAAATGAACCTTCTTTGGTAAAAATTTTTACATAATCGTCTGCTCCTTCCAAATAAAAAATTTCATCAACCGGAATAATTTTTATTTTGCCAGCAAGCTTAACTACAACACGATTGCTTTGCGCAGGAGATTGCGAAACTGATTCCAATAAAGATTGCGTATTTGTTTTTGCGACTGTAGCATGACTGGATTCATTCCATTTTGCCATCGCTTTATCAAATCTCTCTTTGCTGAATGGTTTCAATAAATAATCCACCGCGTGACTTTCAAAAGCTTTAATCGCATATTCATCAAACGCAGTTGTAAAAATTACAGCCGGCGGCTGTTCAACCAATTCAAGCATTTCAAATCCGTTGATCTTCGGCATTTGTATATCGAGAAAAATCAGGTCCGGCTGATGTTGCTGAATGGCTTTCAATCCTTCAAATCCATCATTACATTCCTGCGCAATTTCAACTTGCGGATAGGTTTGCAAATATTCTTTTACGATCATTCGCGCTAGAGGTTCGTCGTCAATTATCAGTGCTTTCATCTATTAATTATTATTTTTTTTATGGTCAGAAGGAATGCGCAAAAAATTATTTTATTGTTAAAGTATGCTGCGCATTTCATAATACCTGTGGTATTTTCACAATGGTGATAAATAAATTATTTTCAATTTTTGTTTGCAGCAGATCATTTCTTGCAAACAATAATAACAATCTGCGTTTAACGGAATTTAACCCAAAACCCGTTCCTTGTTTTGGATGCGATGTTTCCGGATCGAAAGGGTTTTCTACAATCACTTCAAGATGATCTTCTTTAATAGCTGCGTTGATGCGGATCGTAATATCTCCGATCGTATCATACAATCCAAATTTAATAGCATTCTCAACAATCGGTTGAAGAAGCATCGGTGGAAGTTTCATCGTTTGCGCAGCCTCTTCACAAATTATTTCATCACTCAAACGATGACCGAAACGAACTTTTTCAATGTCGAGATATAATTTCAAGTATTGTAATTCTTCTGATAAATTGACCCATTGCTGATCTTCTTTTCGTAAAGTGCCCCGCAAAAAATCTGATAACTGCTGAATCATTTTTCTCGCCTCTTCCGGCTTCACGGCAATTAACGCGTTAATGGAATTTAAACTGTTGAATAAAAAAT
>DATHPY010000076.1:0-4316 GCA_035483315.1 Puia sp.
CTCCTTTTTTAGTTTCTTCATTGAATATAGTTTTGCTAATTAAATCAAGAGAGAATATTATATCCGGCCAAAAAGGAGTATTCATGCCGTATCAATTAAATTTCCTTGAAGAGGAAAAAACTGATTTAGATTTAATAAAAGAAGAGATGCAAGAAGTTCGGAAAAGTAGCGATAAAGTGAGGAAAGGCATTTATGCCAAGCACACAGAATTAGCTAGAAAATATATTGAACTCCATGACAGAATGCAAATCATTGAAAAAAACATTTGCACAGGAGAATCTCATGGACAAAAAAGACCTGAGTGAAATTAAAGAAGGGATCAATCGCCTGATTGAATTACATGATTTATTAAAAGAACAATGCGAAAAAGAAGACGACTATGAAGATGAAGATGACGAGGAATGTGAATTTCTAGCTTCATTGCAAAAAGATTTTGACAAAATCATGAACTGGGCTTTTAATTCTACTGAAGTAGGAAGTAATAAAAAATTAGCTAGAACAACATGGAAAAAACTTCATCCTACTTTACCTATGCCTAGAATAATGAAAAGTGACACAAACATTTCTCCGCTTATGGCTGCCATATGCTTGTTCATAGACATAATTCCCCTTTACAATGCAGAAAAAAAATGCTGTAAATAAAACTTTTATCTTGAGCTACTCTTCGGGTTTAATCCCAGGAACGAAGAAGAGTGGCTCAAGATAATTTTCAATCCCAGGAAATCTCAATCCTAATGCCATATGCCTTACTTTTCACTTGCGCACAAGCGAGTTTTATTCTTTTGTCAGCATCCGCTCGACCTGGCCTATAATCACCCGTAATTAACGCGCATATGGAATCCACGATGTACTTAAATGACATGGGCAAATTCTCAAATTCATCTAATGAAACCGGAGCATATCGAGTAAGCAAGACGCGGCAGGGCAATTTCACGTTAGCGACCACAGGCTTAAGAGCGAGGGAAACGACTCGCTTCTGCTCCTTATGCCGCGCATGTCTCATGCGCCAAGGCTCAAAACAATTAGCTTCACTTTTAGTTTGTAAAGGCAACTCAATTATTACCTTTCCCAGATAAACTTCGGATTTCGCATTTATTAGGGTCACCAAGCGTTTATTTTTTCTTCCCACTACCTTGGTATTACTGATACCATTTTGAGACTTTGATGATGTCTTACTTTTAGAATTTAGCCCATTTGTTTTATCATATGCCAAATCAAAAGGGTAACTCCTCGTTTTGGTTTACGCTTTTCCCTCCTCCTCCCTTCTCCCAAGAACGGCTATCGAGAAAATGCTTAATATCTTCATGGAGGAAATTACTATCCTGCGAATAAGATTTTAAATATCTTTTCTCACCATTGACTTTGACGGCTGCGCTTATAACATCCCAAAACATGCCGCCATTTTGCATCTTTTTCCTCACATATGTGACCCTATGCTTTTTCTCAATGCACAATATCACGGCTTCCTTGATGTACTCATCCTGTGGAAAACTCTCATGACTAACAAAATCAAATGCACTCATAAACTTCCTTTTTTTTATAATAATTCATCTACAATATATTCACAAGCCTAAAAATCAACTATTCTCCTATCTTCGTCATCAAAACGTATCACAATTCCAGAAGCAATTCTACTGATAATTGCATCTCCAAAACGTTCCCTCGTTATTTTTCCTGTCATGTTTGTTGTAATTATCGTCCCCAAAGTATCCCTCCGATTCCATCGATAATCAATAATGGAGTATAAAAAGTCCCCAAAAGCTGGTGAAGGTGCCTTTGTACCTAAATCATCAATGACGAGGAGCTTTGTTTTTTTTAACCGATCAGCAAATTCAATTACAGTATTTTCTAGTTTTTCATATAACCAACGGGCATCCAAGTCGGCCTGATTTATAAAATATGCCTCGTCCATATCATAGTAAGGCAATTTATACCTACAATGACAATCATAAATTGCTTGGGCAATAAAGCTTTTCCCTGTGCCATTGGCTCCAGCGAGTAATAAATAGCCCATCGGCTTTTTGGCATACGTCATAATTTTTTGCATTTGCTCAGGAGTTTTTCTATCTATTTCGCTTAATTTCGGCATTTTAAAACAACTCCTCGGCTCTACTTGCAATGGGAGTTCCGTCTTTATTCTTGGTTTTCCGATCAATTGCATTACTTCCGGAAGCAGCTCTGAAAGCTTTTTTATTTTCAATGGTATCATTTGCTCTCCCAAGCCAACCTGTTAAAAATTTACGCCATAGACTTTTCTTACTCTTACTTGGATTAGATTTAAGCCAATTAATTGATTTAATAATTTCCGACTGAATTTCGATATGGGGATAAATTTCCTTCCATTGGGCTAAGTCAATATCCGTGATGCCCATGTATTGTCCCTTATCAAAATCAAAAAAAAGACAATCTGCTCTTGAGCGAAGCGGCGATTTAGCCGTCTGAGCTATATTCTTGTTTTCTTTACTTTCTTTATATTCTTTATTTCTTAGTTTATCGTTAGGCAGTCGTTGGTCAGTCGTTACTCGGACGTTAGTTCGGTCGTTACCCACATCAATATTTAAGTCCCAAACATTTGAAGATAAGAGTTTTACCTTAGTACCTTCGGTCGTTACCACAGTCGTTACTTTTCCGTTAGGGTTCCGTTGATCGGTCGTTACCCTTCCTTTTCTTGTTCGATTAGTTTCAATGATTGAAATATGCCCTCTTTCAACCAAAAGTATTTTTGCTGTTCGATAATTTTGTTCAGTCATATCATATTTTGCATGTCCTCCAATAAAAGCCTCACCTATCTTAAGACCATCGGGACTATTTTCATAACGACGAGCACATTCAGCAATAATTGTAAGAAGGCGAAAAGCATGTCCTTTATTTTTTAATAAGAACATAGCTTCTTCTGATGGAATGAATTTAAGGAATCTTTCAGACATAACACCTCATAAAAAAGTTGCGTTTTTTTTCATGGAGTGTTACTATAGGCTTATCCACTTGCGCTATATGTACGTGTCTCCATGACACACGTGAAATGCCTCGACGACCAATCGGGGCATTTTCATTTAGCACATTATCATAATGATTTTTTGTAAAGCAATTATCTTTTCCATTATTCATTTACATGCGGCCCCAACATATTTATCTGAAACTTTTCATCACTTTCAATGAAGTGAATAAGATTTAGAAACATGAGACGGGCAAGCAAATTCCTGAACATGGTTGGAGAAATGAGATATTCCTTGCGAATATCCTTTTTGTGTATGGAAACTATTAAGTGGTTACTCTTCTTCTTCCAAAGCTGAGCATATAATAAAGCTGATTTTGAACAGTTTTTCAAAACACGGACGAAGTACTTTATGGGAGGGAATTCACTATAATCCAAGGGAAACCTCGATAAAAAATTATTGTTTTTTTTTCGAGGAAAACTTACGATTATCCGCAGAAATGTTCTTTTTCCTCGAATTTGTAGGCGATCTTAATCTGAGAAATGTCTTTCAAACTTTTAGTAAATTGGCGTTTTTATTGATATTCTAGTCTCCAGATGCGGCTAATTGGCGTTAGCCGTATCACTTCTAATATTTATCAAAATATATTTGCAATGCGTATTATTTATGTCATAATGGCTTTTTAAGAGAAAGTATAGACATTAAAGAGGTTACACATGGAAGAAATTATTTTAAAACTTTGGTTCATATTAAATTGTTTTTTTACTTTTCTCCTTTGCATTTTCTTTTTTCGTTTCCTTTTCTTTTAACATGTCCTCATCTATCCAATCATAAAGTGTAATAGCCCCCTGTGTATACTTCTCAATAGAATAAGCTAATTTTAAATTCGGTAAAACTCCATTACGTAATATATCATGAAGCGTTGAAGTACTAATTTTAAGCTTTGTAGCCACACCACGCTGCTTTTTATCATTTGCCTTTATCCATTGAAGGAATTTATTCATTTATTTCTCCTTATTGTCTTTTTTTTGTTTGCAAATAAATACGGAATTGCGATACATTTGAAAGTATATCAATGAAAAGATCAAATGACAAGAACTTTTCAGTTATATCAAGTTATATACGGTTATACCTAAAACAAAGGATAGGAAAAATGAGTTTAAATAAAATGATGTTAGAGCACAGGAAAAAAGAATTAATTGCAATTTTCAAGTTCATAAGTAAGGCTGACGTTGAAGAATTAGCCCGTATCATATCAGAGATACGTGTATGGCATGACAATATTCTCGTGTTTAATCAAAACGATGAATCATTAAATAAAGTAATTTCCATTTCTATAAATGATGATTGTATACAACTAAATTTAGAATAATAAAAAAC
>DATHPY010000077.1:0-2401 GCA_035483315.1 Puia sp.
ATAACAAAGTATTGTCCACGGCGCGCCGGCAAAACCTATAAGTGGAACCCTGTCATTCAATTGCTGTTTGATCAATTTTATCGCATCAAAAACATAATGCAATTTTTCATGAACATCGGGTACGCAAATTCTTTTCAGGTCATTTTGCGATTTAATTGGCTCGGGCAAAAATGGACCTTTGCTTTCTATCAGTTGCACTTCCAATCCCATTGCCTGCGGAACAACTAAAATATCTGAAAATAAAATGGCAGCATCAACGCCGATAATATTAATTGGCTGAAGCGTTATTTCGCACGCGAGCTCCGGATTTTGCACACGTTCGAAGAAAGAATATTTTTCGCGGAGCTTAATATATTCCGGCAAATATCTTCCTGCCTGGCGCATCATCCACACCGGAGTTCGTTCTGTTTGTTCTCCCCGTAATGTTCTTAATAATAGATCGTTTTTCATTTTGGTGAATCGTCAATAGTGAATAGGGTTCCTTTCAAAATAATTTATTGCTTCTTTAGCAAGCAATTCCTTTTCTGATTCTTTGCTGATAATAATTTTGTTATTAGCATATTTTTTTATTTCAGTTGCTGTTGTACTGCCGATTGCAAATAATACAGGTCGTTCATTTATTTTATTTACTGAAAAAAAACTGCTTACAGCACTAGGGCTGTAAAAAAGAATTGCATCGTAATTTCTATTAATTGTGTGCGGCGTTTCCAAAGTTTTATACACTTCAATCGTATTTACTTCAATATTATGTTGCGCTAATTTTTCGGGTAGTTCATCTCTCCTTTTATCGCCACAGAAAAAAATTACTGAAGAAATATTTTTTTGATTTATAATTACATCAGCCAAATTGCTTGCTGAGTCTGCATTTCCGGCGATTGAATGCTCTCCGAAATTTTCTGTCACTAATTTTTTTGTTGTTGAACCGATGCAGAATATTTTCCAGTCCGGTTTTTTACCTGATAAGAACGATGAAACAGCATCAACAGCGTTCATGCTTGTAAATACAACTGTTAATTGATGATGAGATAAATGCAAAATTCTTTGTTTCAAAGAATCTTCCTCAATTGCTTTTGTCTCAATAAATGAAATCGTTTGTATATCAAAATTTTTTTCTGAAGCTTTATTAATAAGCCCAGCTTGCAATGGACGTGTTGATAATATGGAAATTTTATTTTGCTGCATTTCGGATATTGCCGGCGATTTCCTGTGCGCCGTTTTGTAATAATTCTTTTGCGGCTTCTATTCCTATAATATCGGATTTATAAACCGGCAATATTTTTTCTGCTTCTAATTTTTGTTTGCCGTCAGGCGAAAAAATATTGCCGCGGAAAAACAATTCGTCTTCTTCAATTTCAGCTAACGCACTTATTGGTGTCGAACATCCGCCGAGTAATGTTCTCAAAAAATCTCTTTCAATTTTTGTGCATAATGCCGTCAACCTGTCATTAAGCAATAAACATTTTTCTTGTGCATTGCTATCTTCTTCTCTGCATACAATCATGATTGCACCTTGCGCTGGCGCTGGCAACATCCATTCTAACTCGAGTGCATTTTTTGGACGAAGATTTATTCTTTCCAATCCTGCTGCTGCGAAAATTGCTCCGTGCCAATTGCTTTCTTCTAATTTTTTCAACCGCGTATTTACATTTCCGCGCAAATTTTCTATTGTATGATTTGGATAACGATGCAACCATTGCGCTTTTCGGCGAATGCTACTGGTTCCTATCGTGAGATGCGAAACGTGAGACGTGCGATGCAAATCAACATTTTCGTCTGACGTTTCACGTTTCACCAAAATATCTCTATAGTTTCCTCTTTTTAAAACTGCCGCTTGCGCAATACCATCTGCTAATTGCGTCGGTACATCTTTCATCGAATGAACAGCAACATCAATTTTATTATTCAATAGTGCGGCATCCAATGTTTTTGTAAAAATTCCCTGTACACCCATTTCATATAATGGTGTTTTCAAATCAATATCACCTTCGCTTTTTATAAAAACCAATTCACTTTCAACTCCATGCCGTTTGAGCAGATCTTTTACCAGCGTGGCTTGCCAAACGGCGAGTTGACTTTCTCTTGTTCCTATTTTTAGTGGATTACGCATCATCTTGAATCGTCAATCGTGAACAGCGATGGTTATTTGTTGACCATTCACCATTGACTATTCACAAAATTAGTTTATGTCGCTGGAAATAAAATCGTTGATCGCTTCAATATAATAACAGCCTTGCTGGTTATGTCTGCGCATTTTTGTAGCCATGCCATTAATTACGAGTTGAATTTTTTCTTCTGAATTGACAGAGGAAGTTATAGTATTAGCGCGTGCAAACAGATCGCTACTATGAATTTCGTTCAGTTTTGTTTTAACCGCTTTCAGTAAAGGAACGTGTTTACGCAT
>DATHPY010000078.1:0-11784 GCA_035483315.1 Puia sp.
TATGCAGGTTTGCTGCAGCTCTCTTTCAAAATCATTTCTATCATACAAATTATATAGCGGTTGTAAACTTTCGTAACGCGGCAAATTATTTTTCTTACTAACCTCAATTGATTCCAACAATCTTTTTGCAGAATAATTGGATGCGCCGATTGCTCTCACTTTTCCCTGTTGAATAAGTTGCTGATAGGCTTCGAGCGTTTCTTCAAACGGCGTTTTTGTATCATCATCGTGGGATTGATACAAGTCTATATAATCTGTTTGCAAACGTTTCAACGAATCTTCAACAGCACTAATAATATATTTTTTTGAAAGACCTTTTTTATCCGGCGCCATTTCTTTTCCAACTTTTGTTGCGATAATAACTTTATCGCGCTTGCCATTTTTCTTTATCCACTTGCCGATTATTTTTTCAGATTCTCCGCCTTTATTTCCTCTTGCCCAGCGGGAATAAACATCTGCCGTGTCAATGCAATTAAATCCTTCGGCGGTAAATGCATCGAGTAATTGAAATGAAGTTTTCTCGCTTGCCGTCCATCCTAAAACATTTCCGCCAAAAATAAGCGGCGCTATTTCCAATCCTGAGTTTCCCAGTTTTCTCTTTTCCATCTTTAATTTATTTGTCCGTTCTAAAACCAAGCGCTTCTATATAACCCTTATTGGGCGTGCAATTGATGAATTTGCAATTATTCAAAAACCCGTCAAGCGCTTGTTTAACCTGCTCAATATTTTTTGGTTTTGCTTTTCTTATTTGCTCAAAACTCATTCTTGAAGTATCTGCATATTGCATTACTGTATCATAATTTTGCGGAACAGCAAAAGTCACAAAGCCACGTGAGTTATCTATTTTTTTATACGGCCAATAATGCCAGCCAATATTATTTTTTTCCAAAACCAACCTGAAATTTTTCACCCAATCATCGGAATTTTCTCCTGTCTCGCCGCAATATATCGGCACATTATATTTATTACGGAAATCAATATAATCCTGGATAACTTTTTGTGTTGGCTCCGTCCAGTATTTATGAAAAGTGTACACCAACTTATTATCAAACGGCGGACCGAAAACTCCGAAATTAGAATCCCATTGCGCGCCGCCGAGAAATAAAATATGATTTTTATCTACCGAACGAATTGCTTTGGTAATTTTTTTGTAGACCACTTCAAGCAATGGATTCAGTTTTTCTTTATCGAAGTAATGCGCGATAGGTTCGTTAAGCAGATCATATCCCATGATAGTTGTTTCATCTTTATAATGCGCGGCAATTTTTTTCCAAATTTCGACAACCAGTTTTTGATTTCCTTCATTCTCAAATAAAAACGGGTATCCATAACCGTCATCAATGTTATCGCCGGTTTGTCCGCCCGGTGCGCAATGCATGTCGAGCATAACAAATATTCCTTCTTTCTTGCACCAGGAAATGACACTGTCCATTAATTTAAATCCACGCGCATCGCCTCTGCCGCCGAGATAATCTTCATTGGTAAATAAACGATAATTGAAAGGAATACGAATTGAATTAACGCCAATAGTTTTCAGGTAATGAATATCAGCGTGCGTAATATAAGTGTTGAGATATTTTTGCCAAAAATTTTTTGCATCGTCCGGCCCGATGAGTTCAGTAATCACTTCATTGATCAATCTCGGGCAATTAGCGCTTTTAAATTTGAACATATAACCTTCCGGCACAAGCCAGTTGCCAAGGTTAGTTCCTTTCATCAGGAAATTTTTTCCGTCGACACCAATTATTTCTTTTCCTTTAACAGAAATAAATTTTGGTTGAGCGGCGGAAAAATAAAGACTAAAAACTAAAAAAAGAAAAACTAAAAGTTTTGATTTCATATCATACAGTTTAGAAAATTATTTTAGTCAGCTGAAGAATTTTGAGCTAATAATTCAACCATATTTTTTATTTCATTTTCATCAGCAAGCACAACGGACATATCATCTTTCATGTTTGCATTAATATATTGCATGTTTGAATTCAACTGTGTTCTTGCAGAGCTGTGAAATTCCTGCGCTTTTGTTTTTTGTGCGAGCTCAATAATATTCGCAGAGCGAATTCCGGAACCCGGCATAATGATAATGCGATCATCTGCTTGTTGAATTAACTGAGCGATCAATTCTGCACCTTCCATTGCTGTTGGATGCTGACCGGAAGTTAAAATTCTTTCGCAGCCGATCTCGATAATATCTTCCAACGCTTGCGTTGGATCTGCAGTCCAATCAAATGCGCGATGAAAAGTTACACCCAACGGATAAGCGAGTTGAACCAATTGTCCGCAACTTTTTTTATCAATTGTTCCTTCTTCATTCAACATACCAATCACTACACCATCGCAACCAATTTGTTTGCATAATAAAACATCATTCATCATGATATCAAGTTCTTCTTCACTGAATAAAAAATCTCCGCCACGCGGACGAATGATCGGGCACAATTGAATATGTAATTTTTCTCTTGCTGTTTTTATTACGCCCAAACTTTGTGTTGTTCCGCCAACAGCTGCATCAGCACAGAGTTCTACGCGATGCGCTCCTGCACGCTGCGCGATGAGAACCGATTGTACATTGAAACAGCAAATTTCGATCATGGATAACAGTTAGTGGTTTGTAGTTTTTAGTTTGCAGTTCTTTAAATTCAAAAATTCATTATTAATTTTCAAACGCCAATAGATTTTTTTCACCATTCACGATTTCCCTAATCAAACCAACTCGCCGATGGATAAAGTTTTTCGTCGGTATTATTTTTTAATGCATAGCTAAATCCTTTTTGTATGGCGAATGCACCAACTTCACCATTTTTATTCAATGCTAAAAAAGCAACCTGGATTAATTTTGCGCTGTCTCCTTTTGCTTTGATAATTCTTTCAACTGCTTTTTTGCAAGCTTCCTGCGGAGATAATCCCTGCCTCATAAATTCAATAACCGTATGCGATCCGCAAATACGAATTACATCTTCTCCCTGGCCAGTTGCTGTAACGGCGCCAACTTCATTATCAACAAATAATCCGGCCCCAATTATTGGTGAGTCCCCAAGCCTGCCGCGCATTTTAAAACCCATGCCACTCGTTGTGCAACTGCCGCTGAGATTTCCTTTTGTATCCATGGCCACCATGCCAATCGTATCATGATTCCATTCTCCGTTTTCCAGTTTAGCCGGAGAAAATGTGGTTGACTTTGAATTTTCAATATTGACAATGGGTTTATATTCTGATTTCTTCAGCCATTCTTTGTAACTTTTTTTTGCATCGTCAGAAAGTTTTTGTTCTTCCAATGGAAAACCTTCTGCAACCGCAAACTGCTGGGCGCCGCTGCCAACAAGCATTACGTGCGGTGTTTTTTCCATCACTCTTCTTGCCACAGAAATCGGGTGTTTGATTCTTTCCAAAAAAGCAACGCTTCCACAATTAAAATTCTCATCCATAATAGATGCATCGAGCGTTACAAAACCATCCCGGTCTGGGTTAGCGCCGAGTCCGACACAACAATTTTGCGAAGCCTCAGTAACTTTCACTCCAGCCTCCACTGCATCTAATGCTCTTCCGCCATTTTGCAAGATTTGCCATGCTCCTTTGTTTGCTTCAAGACCAGCATCCCAGGTAGAAATAACAATGGGATTGCCGGTTACAATTTTATTTTCTGATAAATTATTTGCCGGTAATTTTTTTGCGAATAGCATTCCGGTAAAACTTAATAATGATGACTGTAGAAATTTTCTCCTGTTAAACATGCAATCGTTTTAATTTAAAGATCGAATTTAAGCCATTTGGGATTTTGTGAGAAAGAATTATTTAATTGGCGGAATTCGTTTTGGCTTCATCTAATTCACTAAATTTATTTCTTAAACCAACTAACATGAGAGTCTTTTTTATCTGCATTCTTTTCTTTTTTTGTTTTTCTGCATTCAGTCAAAACGCAGACAGCGTATGGATCCGCGAGCATTATTATAAAATAGAACGGTATACTCCGACACGTGATGGTATTAAATTATTCACGTCTATCTATATCCCAAAAGATACTTCGGAACTGCATCCCATATTATTGACAAGAACACCCTATTCATGTTATCCCTACGGCGAAGACAAATGGCGTGACTGGTGGCATTCATATACCAAAGCGTATTTTAAAGAAGGTTATATTATTGTGACACAGGATGTACGCGGGCGCTGGATGAGCGAAGGAAATTTTGAAGATATCCGTCCGTTCAACCCAAATAAAAAAACAAAAAAGGATATTGATGAAGCCAGCGATACTTATGATGCGATTGATTGGCTCGTAAAAAATATTCCGCATAATAATGGAAAAGTTGGCGTGTTTGGAACTTCATATCCTGGTTTTTATTCAACGATGGCGGCAGCGAGTAATCACCCCGCATTAAAAGCGGTTAGTCCGCAGGCGCCGGTCACCAATTGGTTTATCGGAGATGACTTTCATCACAACGGCGCATTTTTTCAAATGGATGCTTTTTCTTTTTATACATTCTTCGGAAAACCGCGCCCAAAGCCAACTACAGAGTTTCCAACAGGATTTGATTATTACACGCATGACAATTATAAATTTTATTTAGAAACAGGTTCTTTAAAAAACCTTGCAAAATATATGGGCGACAGTATTGCGTTTTGGAAGGATCTGTATGCGCATCCAAATTATGATTCGTGGTGGAAAGCGCGCGATGCGCGTGTCGCAACTAAAAATTTACAACCGGCAATGCTTTGGGTTGGAGGATTATTTGATGCCGAAGATTGCTGGGGCGCGTGGAATGCGTATAAAGCATCGGAACAAAATAATCCCGGGAAAGCATTTAATAAAATTGTTGATGGTCCGTGGTATCATGGTCAATGGGGAAGTAATGACGGAACGCATTTAGGAAATATTTTCTTTGGAAGCAACACTTCAGATTGGTACCAGCAAAATATTGAAATTCCATTCTTCAATTATTTTTTGAAAGGCAAAGGAGATATTTCTCAGATCGCCGAAGCGAATATTTTTATTACCGGCGCTGATGAATGGAAAAAATTCAGCCAGTGGCCGCCTGCAGAAAAAGAAGATAAAAATTTGTACCTGCAATCGAATGGAAAATTAAATTGGGATAAACCTGCAGCACAAAATAGTTTTTCCGAATACACCAGCGATCCTGCAAAACCTGTTCCTTATGATGATGGCGTTCAATTCAACAGGACAAGAACGTATATGACCGGCGATCAGCGTTTCGCATCGCGCAGACCGGATGTGTTGGTTTTTCAAACCGACACACTCACAGAAAATACCACAGTGACTGGCAATGTAATTGCAAATATTCTCACCAGCATTTCTACAACTGATGTGGATTTTGTTGTGAAAGTGATTGATGTTTTTCCTAACAATTTATCTTTTAATGATATTGATATTTACGCAGAGAAAGATCCTGAAAAACTTTACCCGATGGGCGGATATCAAATGCTTGTTCGCGGAGAAATTTTCCGCGGCCGTTATCGTAATAGTTATGAAAATCCCGAAGCATTCACTCCTGGAAAAATCGAAAAGGTGAAATTTGAATTGCCGCCGATCGCGCATTGTTTTAAAAAAGGACATCGCATCATGATACAAATACAAAGCAGTTGGTTCCCGCTTGTTGACCGCAACCCACAGCAGTTTGTAAACATTTATACCTGTGATGAAAAAGATTTTATTAAGAGCGATATAAAAGTTTATCACGACGCTGCGAATGCATCTTATGTGGTGATGCCTGTATTAAAATAATTTTATGAAAAGAAGATTTCCCGTCATTATATTTTTCTTTTTTGTTTCTGTTAGCGGCATGTCGCAGCGTTTCGCGGATTCAGCTTTCATTGCTGATAATTTTATTAAGATGGAAAAGATGATTCCGATGCGCGACGGGGTAAAACTTTTTACCTCAATTTATATTCCGAAGGATCAGAATGAAAAACATCCATTTCTTATGGAACGTACGCCATATTCGTGTTCGCCTTACGGAGAAAAATTGCGAATTAGAGGGTTAGGCCCGAACAGCGGATTGCTGCACGAAAAATATATTTTCGTTTACCAGGATGTGCGTGGCCGTTATAAAAGCGAAGGAGATTTTGATGAAATGACCCCGGCGAAAGATATAAAAAAATCAAAAAAAGATGTTGATGAAAGCAGCGACACATTTGATACGATAGAATGGTTGTTGAAGAATATTAAAAACAATAATGGACGAGTTGGAATTTACGGAATTTCCTATCCCGGTTTTTATGCATCGGCTTCATTACCTGATGCGCATCCGGCTATTAAAGCTGTTTCGCCACAGGCGCCGGTCACAGACGAATTCATCGGCGACGACGCTTATCACAACGGCGCATTTTTTTTGATGGATAATTTTGATTTCACCAACTATTTCCAGGGAACAAGAATTGATTCCGGCAAAAATTATAAAGAAGTGTTTGAAGTAAATTATACCGACGCGTACAAATTTTATTTAGGTCTCGGTTCAATCAAACACACCAATGACGCACAATATTTTAATAGCAAAGCAAAAATTTGGAATGAATATTTGCAGCATGACACGTATGATGATTATTGGAAAAACAGAAATATTCGCACTCACCTGAAAAATATTAAACCTGCTGTGCTTGTTGTTGGTGGCTGGTTTGACGCCGAAGACATGTTTGGCGCGTTGCACACTTATGAAGCCATTGAAAAACAAACACCCAACAATAAAAATTTTTTAGTGATGGGACCATGGACTCACGGCGGATGGGCTTCTCCTGAATGGAAACATTTCGGCACGCACGACTTTGGCTCAGATCTTAATCAATATTTTAATGATGAGATCGAAACAAAATTTTTCAATTATTATTTAAAAGATAAAGGCGAAAATAATTTAAGTGAAGCAACTGTTTTTGAAACGGGAAGTAATCAATGGAAGCATTATGATATGTGGCCGCCTGCCAATTCCGAATTGAAAAAATTATACTTATCAGAAAACGGGAAACTTACGGAAATACCGAATTCGCAAAACTTTGATGGATATGTAAGCGATCCGCAAAAACCCGTTCCTTATACCAACGGAATTTTTTCTTACCGAAATAATGAATACCTGACCGAAGATCAGCGTTTTGCTGCTGACAGACCTGATGTACTCGTTTATCAAACTGACACGCTTAAACAGGATATAACGGTTACGGGTAGACTAAAAGCAGATATCTTTTTTTCAACCACCGGAACGGATGCGGACATAATTATAAAAGTGATTGATGTGCTCCCCACGACTGGAGATGCACCGTCTTATAATCCCAAAGGTCAACAAATGTCAAATTTTCAGCGTTTGGTTCGTGCTGATGTTTTTCGTTGTAAATTCAGGAACAGTTATGAAAAACCTGAGGCTCTTGTTCCAGGGCAAATTGCTGAAGTTAAATTTGACCTCAACGAAATTGCCCACACGTTCAAAAAAGGTCATCGCATTATGGTGCAGGTGCAAAGCAGCTGGTTTCCGATAGTTGACAGAAATCCGCAAAAATTTATCGACATTCCGACATGCAGCGATGCTGATTTTCAAAAAGCCTCTATCCGCTTGTATCACAATTCAAGTATTGCGTTGCCAATTGTGAAATAATACATACTATGGATTTCGGCAGGTTATTATACATTGATGAGGTGGATTTTTCTTTGTCTTCTGATGATAAAATCACCACTGCATATTTATCGGATTTCAGGAACTACGAAAAAGAAAAAATAAAATTACACGTCGGTTGCGCAAAATGGGGACGCAAAGACTGGATCGGCAAAGTTTATCCTGAAGGCACTAAAGAAAAAGATTTTCTTTCTCATTATGTAAAACAATTCAACTGTATCGAGTTAAATTCCTTGTTTTATAATCTTCAACCAAAAACTATTATCGAAAACTGGGCTTCATTTGCGGATGATGACTTCAGATTTTCTCCAAAATTTTTTCAGGGAATCAGCCATTTTAAACAACTGCAAAATACAGAAAGAGAAACTGATATTTTTATAGAAAGCATACAAGGGTTTAATAAAAAACTTGGATATTCTTTTTTGCAATTGTCTGAAGCTTTTGCTCCGAACAGAGCAGATGTTTTGCGAAAATATGTTCAACAGTTACCGCGCGATCTTAAAGTTTGTGTTGAGCTTCGTCATGAGGATTGGTTTAAAAATTCTTCCATTGTGAATGATACTTTTGATTTGTTCCGTCAACTTGAAATAGGAACGGTGATTACTGATACAGCAGGAAGAAGGGATTGTGTGCACATGAAATTAACTGCGCCGGTAGCATTCATCAGGTTTGTAGGAAATAATCTTCATCCAACCGATTTTACGAGGATTGATAATTGGGTTGATCGCATCAAAAGCTGGATGGATAAAGGTTTGCGCGAAATTTATTTTTACATTCATAATCACGACGAAATAAATTCTCCTGGATTGTGTAAATATGCCATTGAACGATTCAATAAAAAATGCGGACTGAATCTCAAACCTCCAAAATTAACTAATGTGAATACACTTTTTTGAAAGTTTCACGCAAAGACGCAAAGCAAATAAGACGCAATGGAAAACTTTGCGACGTTGCTACTTGGCGTCTTTGAGTTCGTATTTCAGCGCTGAAATACGAACTGTATCATTCCTTTTCTGGCAAATGTATTTCGGCGATCATGCAGCGGGCACTGCCTCCGCCATTACTTTCGATGGTATTTAATTTTGAATGGATGATCTTATTATACCGCGCGAGTTTTTTTATCTGATCAGGCTCCAGCGATTCGTAAGCCTGCGTTGACATGACCAATAATTTTTCTCCGGAAGTGCTTTTTACCTGTAGCATGTTGCCGGCAAAATGCTGCATTTGCTCATCACTGATCTTTATCAGATCTTTCCGGGAATCTTTAATTGTTTCAATTAATTTTTCTCTTTCTTCTTTACTGTGAATGGAATTTAAATTGATCACCACATATTTTTCTGCAACGCACATCATCACATTGGTGTGATAAATTGCATTATCATTTCCATCAACAGCATTAAATGCAACGCATTTATAGCCCATCGTTTTTCCAAAATCTTTTAAAACTTTTTCATCGGTACGCGGCGAAAGACAGGCATAAGCAATCCTGTCTTCCCTGTCGAGCACCATGCTTCCTGTTCCTTCGAGAAAATGTTTTTCATTTTCATAAAAACTAAAATCAATTGATTTATGGACTTTAAATTTTTGTGTGAGCGTTTGAATAATTTGTGGGTTGCGTTCGAGACGACGGTTCTCCGCAAACATTGGGTAAAGACAAACCGTTCCGTTATGATGAAATGAAATCCAATTGTTGGGGAAAATAGAATCCGGCGTAAATGGCACAGGTGTATCATCAATTACTGTAACATCAACTCCGTTATTTTTAAGAATATTTACTAGCTCATCAAATTCCTGCAGCGCCTGTTGCTGAACATTTCCATTTGCGCTTGCCGACTGGAACGCGTTATTGACGGCAGTTTCAGTGTTGAATGTAAAATTTACCGGGCGAATCATTAATAAGTGAGAAGTTATCTGCATAATAGTTCATTGTTCATGGTAGTGGTTAATAGTGACATTGTTCCTAGCTATGAACCGTCAGCCAACCTTACTTTAAATCATCTCTGAGTAGCGGTGTAACAGTTCATGGTTCACGGTAGTGGTTAATACTGATGCTGTTCCTATTCCTGCTATGAACTATCAACTATTAAACTTCGACCTACACCAGATCATCTCTTAACAACGGCATGCTCATACAATGAAAACCGCCGCGTGCGCGTGATAATTCTGCGGATGGCATTAATATTAATGTGTCTTCTAATTTCTCCACATCAATTTCATCTTTTTCCAACTGCTCAATTAATTCACCGGCATTAATAATATCAAATCCATTTTTTTTAAATGCTTCAACGGTTTTGTCATTCCTGTCGTAACCCAATACCACGCCTTCTTTCAGGGCAAGCAGGTTGCAGGAATCTGTCCATTGTTCACGCGCATCAAAAGGAAATTCGTTATTACCTGAATAAATAAATTTCACTTTTTCTTTGCTTGATAAATCATTTTCGCTGATGTCAATCAACAAGTCTTCCAGGTTATCAAAATATTTTGGTTTCTCAATATCCTTTTTCCTGAACTGAATAATTTTTAGTTTGTCGTCTTTTTTATTTCCTTCGAGAATGCGCTGCACGGAATCCTCATCTTCATGCATCATGGATTTTTTTGAAAAATTACCGAGCATCACCCACACATTTCTTTTCACCTGTGTAAATACTGTATCAATGTGCATGTAATCCCGTTTCTTCGGAATTTTAATAATGGTAATTTTCTTCACCACATTTTTTTCAAAAAGAACGTTTACTGCCTGGTGCGCAGCTTCCATGGTTGTGCGTTCACTAACGCCAATGAGTATGTGATCTTTGCTGATTACCATTACGTCGCCACCTTCAAGCGTTACTTTCTTATCATCACCCTCTTTTGGTAACAGAAAATGATGGTGCGTGTCTGCCAGCTCAATAATATTTTTCTGATAAGTTTTAAAAAAAGGATGATTGAAGAAAATATATTTAATGATCAGGGCTTCGCGCGTTCTTGCTTTTTTTGCAGGTTTGTTTAATAATACGTGATCGTTGATGACGATGCCGATATCACGCGTAAAAATAAAATTCGGAATAGGAGCAAAAAGCATCTTATCCTTGTCAATTGTTCCGTTGATGAATGTTTTTGATAAGGAAACGGGGTCTAACTGTAATAAATCTTTTTGCGCTTCGTAAGAACAATTCTCGATTGCACAAACCGAAGCGGAAAGTTTTAATTTGATTTCACGATCTTTTAAAATATCAGCAAGCAGCCACTGCAACTCCATCACTTTATCTGATTTAAAAAAATCGTAGTGATCAGGTTTGTAAAAATTGCGTTTGTTTTTTTCCGCATCAATATCTTTTAACTTTCCTTTTATTTTTTTTGGGTCGAGAAAGTATAATAATATCTTGGTATAAAAATCATATTCTTTTCTGCGGATAGTATCAAGATGAACAATGTCTTCAAACAACCAGTCCTGCGCTTTTGAGGGGACAACTTTGCCCAAACCGCTGTCGGGGCTATGCACCAGCAAACGGCGCAATCTTCCCACTTCGGAAGAAACCTGTAGTTTATTTGAATTATTTTTTGGCATAGCGATTTTGAAAAACGATGACCTGTAAAAGTATTGATGAATTATTTTGGGAAAGAACGCAAATCCGGCGCGCAGTAATTCATTGGCAAATTTTTACAAGGTGCAGTCAGGGAATTGGGTTATAAGAAATCACTGCAAAGATAAGCCTTTCCTCTAAAGTGCATAATGAGAGGTGAATTGAGGAGAATTATCGGCATTAAAAAACCCCGGAGTTGCCGGGGCTTATTGTTGAAACGAAGCGCTTCGATATCAATTGCTGTAAAACAGCATTAATATTTTGCAAGCATCATCGTATCTTTTTTCTTTGTCGTGGTGTCCTTTTTATTGGGCACCGTGTCACTGGCGAAATTGATCGCGGTAACTGTACAAGAATGTTTTGTTACCACATTCCTTTTTTGATCTTTCGTTGCAAGAACTACTGCCGCTGACAACAGAACTGCACAACCTAAAACTACTTTTTTCATAATTAACTTTTTTGTTCTTGAATGATGTTTATCAATACACAGGTATTTCAACAACTGTGCCATCATATAAAAATTTTTTTTAAATTTTCGATTGCACACTATGTAGAAAAATTGCAACAATATGTTAATGTGTTCCTAACGCCCGTTAGTTTTTTTGTTA
>DATHPY010000079.1:0-11903 GCA_035483315.1 Puia sp.
TTATGAAGAAAGTTTTTATAAGCATATTATCCATTCTTTACCTGGTCATTGCCTGCGGGTTTGCAGTAAATATTCAATACTGCATGGGGCGCGTCAGCAGCATTAATTATGCTTGCGATCACAGCAAAATCTGCAGCCGATGCGGAATGGAAAATAAAACAGGATGCTGCCATTCTGAATTTAAAATAATCAAACTCTCCGACGATCAGCAAACGGCAAAAGCAAATGTTGACATCGTACAACAACCAGAACTTATAAATTATTTTGCTGTTAATGTTTTACAGGTTGCGCAAGGATTAGAAAAAATCACGCCATCACAATATTATTCTCCGCCAGATAAGCGGCTTTCCGCTGTTTATCTTCACAATTGCGTTTTCAGAATTTGATTTGATTTGCACTCTTTTTAGTTGTTATTCTTCATAACAATTCAGCAATTCATTTTATTATTCTAAAATTTCTTTTATGAGAACGCAAAAAATAAAAATATTTATTCTCGCATCACTATTCGTTATTCCTTTTTTAGTTAGCGCACAATTACAAAAAGCGGAATTCCAGGCAAGCGGGCTGACCTGTTCCATGTGCAGCAATGCTATTAATAAAGCATTAAAAACAGTTCCGTTCATTGAAAGCATTAATACAGACTTGAACAAAAACGTTTTTGAAATAACATTCAAAAAAAATATTCCTGTTGATATTGACGCGATAAAGAAAAAAGTGGAAGGCGCAGGTTTCTCCATTGCAAAATTCTGGATAACCATAAACTGGAATGATCAAAAAATAAACAATGATGAGCATGTTGCCATCGAAGGCGTAAACTTTCATTTTATGAATGTAAAACCGCAAACTTTAAATGGCATTCAGCGCTTGCAATTGATTGATAAGAATTATGTTTCTGCAAAAGAATTTAAAAAATGCAGCGCCTACACAACCATGTCTTGTTATCAAACAGGTTTGATGAGCAATTGCTGCAAATCAAAAGACGGATCGTTTGCATCTTCCGGCAGAATTTATCATGTAACTATTTAATCATCTCAGCAGGCAACTTCCATTGCCTGCTTAACTTTTATTTATGAGAAAGATTATTTGGTGCGTGGTTATTGTTTGCATCGCTGTATCCGCAACTGCGCAGGAACTTTATGTTTCTACAGAACCGGCGAGCAACATGGCAACCGGCAGCATTGGCATTCGCTTTAATTCGAAGTTGTACGATATGAAATATAAAAGCGGTTATGCATTAAGGTTAGACCCGGAGATCATGTTTGGTGTGAGCAAAAAAATAATGATTCACCTGAATGCTTATGCGTCAAATATGTACCAGCAAAATGTAAGGTTTGAAGGTGCAAGTGTTTATGTCAAATACCGCTTTTATTCAAACGATGATGTACACAGTCATTTTAGAATGGCGGCTTTTGGAAAAATTTCATTGATCAACAATCCGACAGAGCTTCAAATTGGAAATAAATTTTATGGCAGTGATGAAATTGATATTGACGGGAATAATTCGGGAGCGCTCACGGGAATTGTTGCCACGCAGTTGCTTCACAAACTGGCGCTGTCATCATCAGTTTATTTTCTTGATCGCTTTGATAATTTAAACGATTCAAAAATTCCGGGACAATCTGACAAAGCAATGAATTATACTTTGTCGGCGGGGTATCTTTTATTACCAAAAAAATATACCAATTTCAGGCAAACAAATTTTAATTTGTATTGTGAATTTTTAAGTTCAACCTCGCTGGATAAAAAAGCGTATTATATTGATGCAGCCCCGGCTGTTCAATTTATTTTTAACAGCATCAGCCGGTTGGATTTGTCGTACCGCTGGCAATTAACGGGCAGCATGGAGCGTTTATCAGAAAAATATTTTTTGTTGCGTTTTGAATATAACTTGCTTAATGTTTTTAAAAAAGGATAATGCAAATATTAAAATCAATATTAAAATTCATTCAATCATTATTCACCAAAAAAGATTGCTGCAAATGAAAAACATTTTTCTAACATCATTATTATCTTGTTTTATGCTGACTGCATTTTGCCAGGCAAAAAAAAATGGAGCGGCGCCGGAATTATCTTTACCCGCAACGGACAATAAAACAATTAATCTTTCTGATCTGAAAGGAAAAGTTGTGATCGTTGATTTTTGGGCAAGCTGGTGCGCGCCCTGCAGAGAAAATAATCCTCACCTCACCAAATTGTATAATAAGTATCATGATAAAGGTCTTGAAATTTTAAGCATTTCTCTTGATACCAATGAAACTAACTGGAAACAGGCAATTGCGCAAGACAATTTAAAATGGTTGCAAGTAAATGACAACAGAGGATGGAACGCGCAATCCGCGATTGCCTATAATGTTGAAGGAATTCCCTCCATGTTTTTGGTAGATAAAAAAGGGATTATCCGTGAGATAAATTTGTTTGGCTGGAGATTGGAAGATGAAGTAAAATCTTTGTTGAAAAAAAACTAAAAACTAATTTCTAAAAACCAAACCCAAAATTTGGGCTATTTTTTTAGTTTCTAATTTTTTAGAATTTAGTTTTTAAAAGATCAATCACAATCAGCTTCTTCGCAGGGAGCGTTTTCTGTTTCTATTTCGAGAGTGGCGTGATTTATATTAAGATGTTCTAACTCGTGCTTTACGTTGTGCTTTATTTTTTCAATACTTTCCATGTCAGCATTTTTTGCAACAACGATATGACCGGTCAAAGCATTTTCAGTTGTGCTGATCGCCCAGATATGAATATGATGAAAATCGCGAACTCCGTTAATTTTGGAAATATTATTTTTCACTTTGGTAAGATCAATTCCTTCGGGTACTCCGTCTAAGGATAACCGTAAGCTGGCTTTTAATAATTGCCAGGTGCTTAATAAAATAACTATAGCAATGATAATACTCAATAAAGAATCAATTCTGTATAAACCTGTGTAATAAATTACAATTCCGCCAATAACCAAACCCGCAGAAACAATTGCATCGGAGATTAGATGCAAAAATGCGCCTTTGACATTAAGATCTTTTTCCTTACTGCGAAAAAACAATAATGCAGTGGTTGCATTTATTAGAATTCCAATTGCCGCAACAATGGAAATTGTTTTTCCCGGCAACGGTTGTGGCGTAATCATTCTTTGCACCGCTTCATAACTGATGGCGCCGATTGATACCAACAAAATTGCTGCATTCAACAACGCAACTAAAATGGTTGTCTTTTTATAACCGTAAGTATATTTTTGATTTGCTTTTACTTTCGTTAACCTTATTGCGATCAACGCCATCGCGAGACTTGCAACATCAGCAAGATTATGTCCCGCATCAGACAATAATGACAATGAATGAACGGAAAACCCAACTACGGTTTCAATTATTACAAATAAAAAATTTAAAATAATTCCGATAATAAAAGCTCTGTTCACATCCTGCAAATCAACTGCGTGATTATGCCCGTGATGATGACCGTGACTATGCGTATTTGTGTGTGCCTGATCCATAAAAAAGCGAAGTTAATATTTATTGGTTGCTTTTCATAAAGCACGAAACGAGGAAAGTATTACTCATTTTATTTAACAGATTTTGTTTCCATTTTAATATCAAATTGATTTTAAGCGTATCGGATGTTGGCACACAATGTGATTTTCATTAATAAAATTTTGACCATGAAAACAAAAATTATTCTTACGATTTTATTGCTTGCTTTTGTTTCTTATTCATCAGCGCAGGAAAGCAGTTTATTTTTAAAAGGCGGTTTAAACATTGCAAATGTTTCCACAACCAGCGATGGCAGAGTAAATAATGCAAACGCATTAGCCAGTTTCCAGGTTGGTTTTCTGGCAGATCTGCCGGTTGCGAAATATGTTTCCATTCAACCTTCATTATTATTTACAGGCAAAGGGGCTAAAGTGCAATCCGGGCAACCCGGCGACGATAATTATTACAGAGCAACTGCAAATCCATATTATATTGAGTTGCCTGTAAATCTTATTTTCAAAGTTCCACTTGGTGCTCCTAACACAAATTTATTTTTCGGCGCTGGTCCATATATTGCGATGGGCGTTGCTGGGAAAAATAAAATTGAAGGAAATGTTGGCGGCGTTGCTTTCAATGGCGGCGAGAATATCAAATGGAGTAATGATGATCCCACAACATTTAATGAGCAAGAGGGCTCAGGTTTAGGAGTTTTAAGAAGATTTGATTACGGCTTGAATGGAACCGCAGGTTTTCAGTTAGATAAAATATTAATTGGAATTAATTACGGATATGGATTGGCAAAATTACAATCCGATGATAACAGCTCTGATGATAAAAACGAGAACAGGGTGTTTAGCGTGAGTATTGGATTTAAGTTGTAAGATATTTTACTTTTCTTTAAAACATTCAACAATCAATATTCAATAAATAATGATGAGGTGGATACATTTCATTGTTGCATTTTATCTAAATATTGATTGTTGAATGTTGATTATTGAATGTTATTTCTAAATCTCTGAAATTAGTGAGCTGTTAGTGATTCATCTATCAAAATAACAGACGTTTCCGCCAACCCATTCTTTGTCCTTATTATATCGAACGCCTATCATTTTTCCTTTACTCATTCGTGAAAGATTGATAGCAAGTTTTGGACGTGCGTCACCATCTTTCCAAATATACATCATCCGAATTTCCACTTTTGCGGGAATGTCAGGCGTTTCGATAATGTCAGCGTATTTTACTTTTTGCTGTAGTATCCAATTTTCCGGATCTTTTATTTTATCAAGATCAGTTTGCGTTACATCTATTACCACGCCCTGACCGGCAAAACTAAAAAGTGGTTTCAATACAAAATTTTCCAGGTCAGATGGAATTTGTTTTATCTCATTTAGAAAAAAAGTTTTTGGAACGAATGGATGATGAATAAACGGCATGGTGAATTTGCTGATCCGGTAAAACCAATTCGGATGCGGAATCCATTCTACGTCCAGATCCTGTGTGATGTCAACAAAATTTCCCAACGAATCTTTCTGCGTATAGAGATCATCAAAAATTATCCGGTTATAAATTCTTTTTATTTCTGTTTTCTTTTTTGTTTTTTCATTGATGTAAAATAATTTTTCCCCTTCCTGTATCAGATCGGTGATACATACCAGTTGAATGCCGAGATAATCCTGTGTGCAGTAAAAATCAATTCTCGTTTTTTGTTCGTGTGGTTTTATTTCCAGCAATATCACATTTTCAACCGGCTCGTTTCCAACAATTACTTCTTTAAGATCTTTCAAATAACTTTCTTTATAGTATCCATTTAAATATTGGCTGTAATTATCCGGGATTGAAAAATATTTTCTTAACAGATCAGGATAATAAACCTGGAATGCGAATAATGTCGGGAAACCCTGCAGTTCTATCAATTGCGGTTCCAGCAATCCTTCTTCATTTATACAAACGCCGAAATCAAAGGCAATAAAATGCGTATGTTCGTTCTCGTTAGGAACGTTGTCGGTTTTTGGAATAGCGCGATCAGTAAGTTTTTTGAAATCAGGGTCAACGATCAGATCAACGATCGCCTCGCAGGCATCAATAATTTTTTTTCCAAAATCTTTCGGAATAAAAACCGGCGTTTCTGCAATTCTAAATTCAATTGCGCCGGGATGCAGGCTGTTCAGATCTTTTAAAAAAGCCTCATACTGTTGTTGAGTAAACGCTGCATTAAAAGCCTTGCGCAAAGCAGGAACCATAATAAATTATTTACCGGAAGTTACACAATGAAAAAAAACCTGCCAAATGATAACAAAAGGCGTCAGACGGATCTGCACTGCACTCAAAACTTAAATTGTTTTCTATCCGCCAGACGCCTTGCATTGTTGATATTCTGTTAGTGAAAACACAATTGAAAAAAACAAAATTCGTTATGTTTGCAGCTATGTTCAGCGAAAAAAAAATACGTATTGCTATTTTAGATCTGAATGAAGGTCATCCAAACCAGGGAATGCGTTGCATTCGCCAGATATTGCGCGATTTCAGCAAAGCAAATTCTATTGAAATAATTTTTGATGAATTTGAAGTGCGCCTGCAAAAACAACTTCCCGATTTAAACTACGATATTTATATTTCCAGCGGCGGTCCTGGAAGTCCGCTAGAAAGTGAAGGCAGCGAATGGGATAATAAATATTTTGAGTGGTTGCATAAAGTTGAGGTGTTTAATAACAATCCTGCAAATCATTTTAAAAAATATGCTCTTTTTATTTGTCACTCCTACCAGTTGGCGTGCAGATATTTTAAAGTTGCAAAAATTACAAAAAGAAGATCAACCGCATTTGGCGTTTTTCCCGTTCATCTTTTGCAGTCAGGAAAAAATGAGCCGGTATTTAATGGATTGACAGATCCTTTTTATGCAGTTGACAGCCGCGATTATCAAATCATTCAACCCAATAAAAAAATATTGCACCAAATCGGCGCAACTGTTTTATGTATTGAAAAAGAAAGACCGCATGTTCCGTTGGAAAGAGCGATCATGGCGATCCGTTTTAATGAGTATATGATCGGAACGCAATTTCATCCAGAAGCAGATGCAGAAGGCATGACCATGTATTTGCAACGCGATGATAAAAAGAAAACGGTGATAGAAAATTATGGTGAAACTAAATGGAAAAGCATGATCGAACAATTGAATGATCCGGATAAGATCATGTTAACACAAGCTCACGTTATTCCAAATTTTTTGAACATCGCTGTTGAACACTCACAAAGTGTAGAAGTATAAACTTATTCTTATTAATTTTTTTTCCCCGATTTTTTCTACATTGTAATGCCAAAATTTATTGCAATGAAAAAATCAACTTTTGCTTTTGCCATTCTTATCATTTCTATAATAATTAATAGCTGCTCACAACCAGATAAAAATTCTTCATCATCTTCCTGCTGCGATTATCTTAATTCAACCGACACAGGAGTACAGGTTGCAGGAATTAAAATGATACCGATAGAAACGCCGGTCGGGAAATTTAAAGTATGGACAAAAAGATTTGGCAATAATCCGTCCATGAAAGTTTTATTGTTACACGGCGGTCCTGGGATGCCACATGAATACATGGAATGTTTTGAAAGTTTTTTTCCGAAAGAACAAATTGAATTTTATGAGTATGATCAGCTCGGTTCTTTTTATTCCGATCAACCAAAAGACAGCAGCCTGTGGACAACAGAAAGATTTGTTGAAGAAGTTGAACAGGTTCGCAAAGCGCTTGGATTGAATAAGGATAATTTTTTTCTTCTCGGAAATTCCTGGGGCGGAATGTTAGCAATGGAATACGCATTAAAATACCAGGATAATTTAAAGGGATTAATAGTTTGCGATATGCAGGCAAGCATTCCCCGTTATGAAGCGTACAACAAAATATTAAGAAGCCAGATGAGAAAATCGTTTATTGATTCAGTGGATGCTTATGAAGCAAAAGGAGATTTTAATAATCCTACTTACCAAAATATGGTGTATAATGAATATTATACGCAGCATCTCTGTCGGTTTCCCTGGGGGCAATGGCCTGATCCTGTAATGCGCGCCATTAATCATGTGAACTCGGAAATTTATGTGATGATGCAGGGACCAAGCGAATTTAAAGTTGGCGGAAGATTACTTCATTGGGACAGATGGAATGATATAAAAAACATCAAAGTGCCTACATTAATGGTGGGCGCAAAATTTGATACAATGGATCCTGAGGATATGAAAAAGCAAAGTGAGATGGTGCAGAACGGACGTTACTTGTATTGTCCGA
This sequence comes from Puia sp., assembly GCA_035483315.1. Lineage (GTDB taxonomy): Bacteria > Bacteroidota > Bacteroidia > Chitinophagales > Chitinophagaceae > Puia. The sequence continues at coordinate 7,739 of DATHPY010000079.1, forward strand.
ACGGAAGTCATTTATGTATGTGGGATGATCAGCAACATTTTTTTCCGGGCGTAATTAGTTTTATAAAAGATGTCAGTGACGGAACTTTTAAAAAGTAATACTAACTCTTAAATTATTTCTTTGAATCAAGAGTTGTGTTCAATGATCTTGTAAAATTCATTTTTATGACTATGACCGATAGGTATTATTTTTCTGCCAATGTAAATTTCATTTCTTGCAATGGAATCAATATGATTTAATGAAATGATGTATGAACGATGCACACGGATAAATTCTTCACCGAGCAATTTGGAAAGAAATGATTTTAAATTATGCAGCGTAAGAAGCGGGCTGGCTTTCCCTTTGAGGTGGACCTGCGTATAATCTTTCATGCCTTCGCAAAAAACAATGTCTTCATATCTAACCTTAATAATTTTGTATTCTGATTTGATAAAAACAAATTGTTTGCTTTTGCAGATTTGCGCAAATTATTTGCGTGTATGTTTTGGTGAGCAGGCATAGCATTTATAATTAAATGAACAATCGCCCGTGCCGTTAATAAAATCTTTTTCCTTTGGTTAAGAAAACATCTCCGAAAGAAATTGTAAGATTGAGGTTAACATATTTTTCCTGGATCAGTTGTTCACTGCTTGTTCCTTTTACACCGTACTGCAACGAAATCATGTAAGCAAGAAGTGTTCTTTTTGAATTTATTCCCAAACCAACAGTGCCGCCTATGTCTTTAATTTGTTGCCCGTACGCATTTATATAAGATTCATCATAATAAAAACCGGCCTGCAAATATTTTGTTTCAACTAAACTGTTATACACTTTTTTATTTTTTGAAAGTTCAAAACCAATCGAAAATCTTCTGCTGTCCTGAAGTGCATAATTAAAAAATGAATAGTTCAACGAAGACCAGTTTTGATATTTATAATCTGCAAGCAGTGTTAATTTATGGTCTCTTGTAATAGCAATTCCAACACCATAAGATTTTGGCAATTGATTAATTATAGAAGGCTGCAAGGATCCTTCATTTAATAATTGTGTGGAATCGCTTGCCAGTATAACTATGTTTGTTATTGGGTTCAGATTGGTTTTATTGGCAAATGTTGCGCCGAGAGAAAAATCCCATCTCTTTCCTATTTTAGTAAAAAACTGAAGTCCGTAATCAAGATAAAGATTAGTCATGCCCGTTGTAACGTTTTGCGATAACAATTCGTTTTGATTGGCATCCTGGTAAATTAATTTTTGCTGAAGAGATCCAAACAAATAGGAAACATTGACGCCGACAGATAAGTGATTTAAAAACTCGTATGCATTTGCAAAATACACTTTGTTGACGCCACCATTACCTTGATAATATTGATTGATTATTTCACCGGGAGTTCCCTGTATGGTTAAGGGGTTATTGAACTCATAATTCTGAGAACTATATGGCAGCAGACCTGCGCTTGTTCCCCAATGTTTAAAAATTTTAGCAGCAATTACCAATCTTTTAAAAGTGATGTCGGATGATTGATTACTTAAAGGATTAACACCCGATCCATAATAATTAACGATAGCGCCCTTCATTCCTATTTCTCCAAAAAAAACCTGGTTGCTCAGCGCGCTGAATGATGCAGGGTTATTATTAAGAAGAAATCTATCCGAACGATAAGCAATTCCTGTATTTGCCATTCCGGAAGTGCGGTTGTAAAAGTCATTATCAATATCGCCGATTCCCAATAATGAATAAGGCGAATTATTGGTTTGTGCTGCAAGATGAAGCGATGATACAGTTAGTAAAAATATTATTCCGGTTATTTTCATTTAATAATAATTGCCTTTCCTGTTAGTGAACAAGAGATATATAATATATTTTCAACGAAACATTATAGTTACCTGTGCTATACTTTTTATTTTGAAAAACAGCCCTGTTCATAGTCGTTACACTTGAGGGTGATGGCATATTAAAAATCAGCGCATCCTGCTTCACCAACGGATCTGTTATTATTCCTTTAATATAACTTGTTATATCGTAAGTATAATAAGTGTTTTGTCCATAAATATAATCTACTGCGAGACCACCATTTGCTACTGCTCCGTTAAATGTTAAAGTGGATCCGATAACATTAGTTGGATTAGATTGCGAAAGAATAACCTGTGGAGGCAAAGCAAGTTCCGGCGTATATGTTCCCGATTTAGGTTGCAAAATTAAATCAGCTCTTAAAATAGCTATGTAATCAGGCAACTGAAGCAAATTGCTTATGTAAGGGAAATTAATTTTCACCTGTAAGCCGGTTGCACCCTGTAAATATACAGAGCTGTCTGTTGTTGCTGATGAAGGCATTTGATGAGTGACCGTGTTGGGAACTACATAAGCTGGGCTGTTTATTGCAGCGAGTTGTGTTCCACTTCTATCGAACGATATATTATTAAACTGATGAGATTTTACGCTGAATGGTAAAATAACATAAGTATAATTTGTCACTACTCCAGGCGTGTGATAATATAATTTTATAAAAGCGGTATCCCTGAAACCATATATTACTCCGGAACTGTTAGCATCGGGATAAATACAAAGTCCTTTAAAATAGGAGAGAAAACTATTTGTATTGGTAACCGTGTCGGATTTGAATTCCATCAAAGTAAGCAATTTTGCCGCTAAGGAATCCGGTAAACGAATTTTTACAGAATCCTGAAAATTTTGAGTTGTATGCAACGCCGTTGGACTGATGGTGAGACTACTTGAACCCCATGGAACAGGATTAAACGGAATGCTCGAGTTATTATAAAAAGTGCTTTGAATAAATGGTTCCGGTAAAGTAATGGTTGTATCCAGCTGGCTTACATTAAACTTCACTTGTGTGGTCGTATCACCATAAAAAGTTTTATTTAACCGAAGTATCAGCGATATGGAATCTGGCGTAGCAAGATTGCTTATTGCCGGAAGACCCTGCGGCGGCCCAATTTGTAAAAAAGATTCGGAAGTGATTGTGCCAAAATAATCATCGTGATACCTGCCGATAAGTTGTGTTCCTGTTCCTGCAGTTGGAAATGAATCAAGAGATATTGTAGAAAGCAACAGTGTTGATGTATCTATTACTACAATGCTGGTATTATTATTAGAGATAAATGTGTTACCGAAACTGATGGTGGGTTTATCACATGAAATGAAAAAAAATATTGCCAAACCGGAAGAAAAAAAAATGAAACGATATTTTTTTATTTGACTCTTTATGCTCATCATGCGGGTTGGTTCTGTTTATACTATAGCAATAATTTTTTTCAACAAAATTATTTCTGCATTACAATAATACAGGTCGTAATTGTTACTGTTTTGTTAGTATGTATAAATAATTAAAATCGGCCGGCAAATATATATCTTTTATCTACCAATAATCCGTTAACAAAAGGCTAATTCGGTTTTAAAAAATTTTATATGAATTGTTAAAGTGAGGTGTTATGTTAAAATAATTTCGCGGGTAGAATATCTGATAATGAAACTTTATTACATTTGCGCACTTTTGTCTATTTTAAATATGGACTTATAGATTGAAAATTAAAGAAAGTACATTTTAACTATTTTACCACAACTGCAAACTATACTTTAGCGGAAAATAATAAAAAATTATGAAGCAAGTTCACTTTTCATTATTACTAATCAGCACAATTGCTTTTACATTGTCTTCTTGTCATTCTAATGACATACCTTATACGCAGGACGGGAACTGGGTTTATCGCGGCGACTTTGATGCCATTCCGCGCAGTGAAGCAGTAAGCTTTGTAATTGGAGATTCCGCATACGTTGGTATGGGTGTTGACGCAAATTTTTTGCGGTATAATGACTTGTGGAGTTTTGATCCGGTAACTTATAACTGGAGTCAGTTAGCAACCTGCCCGGGTATAGGAAGAAGTTCTGCAGTTGCTTTTAGTGTAAATGGAATGGGATATGTTACCACAGGTTACGATGGTTACAACATGCTTACCGATACCTGGCAATTTAATCCCACCACAAATTCGTGGAAACAACAAGCTAGTTTTATTGGCTCTGCGCGTTACGACGCGGTAGCTTTTGGCATAGGAAATTATGGATATGTTGGTACCGGATATGATGGTAATTACAGAAACGATTTCTTTAGATTTGATCCATCTGCAACAACTGACAGCGGTGGATGGACTCAGTCAATTACTTATGCCGGAC
>DATHPY010000080.1:0-5065 GCA_035483315.1 Puia sp.
CATCTTTTTGCAAAAATGATTTTCTTATCACGCTTGCCATTTTATGAGCGCCGGTATGACTCCAACCTGGCGGCATAATGATATAGAGCAATTTATTTTTTATGCCGGGCGCTTTAATAACATCTTTTCCCAGCCAATAAATTTCTCCAAAATAAACATCCCAAAAATTATTCGGATTTATTTTTCGTGTAATGCCGTATTCAACCGGAATATCTTTTCTTTCATAAGTGAAGGTTCCAAAAATTCTATCCCAGATATTTAAAAGATTGCAAAAGTTTGTGTCCATATAAGCCGCGTTGCGCGCGTGATGTACGCGATGCGCCGATGGCGTTAAAATAATTTTATTTAAAAAACCAAGACGCGCATCCTTAATAATATTTTCTCCCACATGAATAAATGCGCCCCAGGTTCCATCAATAAACATAATAAAAAATAACAGCGGCGGATTAACACCAAGCAAAATGCAGGTTGTCGTTCTTATAATATCTGCATAAGGACCTTCTAAAATAAAATGCGCAAAGCTAACGGACAGGTTCATGTTTTCCGGCGCGTGATGCGTGGAATGTAAACACCAGAACAAACGGATTTTATGCGCGAGATAATGATAAAAAAAATGCCCGAGCTCCCAAACTATATAACCATAGATGAGCCAATACCATGTAAAAGTTGTTTTTATGATGGAGTGTTTTTCAAAAAGACCAATACAGAACGCAATAGCCGCGATTGAAATAAATCGCGAACCAACACGATTGAAAATGTAAATGAGAAATGGGATCTTGTATTCTGCAAAGCGAAATTTTTTAAAAAAAGCAGCACGAAAAATTTCGATGAGTAATAAAAGTGGAATGAGCGGACCGATTGCTCCTAAAATTCCATCGAGTGTGAGCAGGCTATTATAGTCGCCCGTTTTGACTAATTTAATAATTGAATCAATGCCAAAAAAACCCGTAAGTTCATTATATAAAGTCTGAAAAATATTCATAGCAATCGTTGGGCAAATTTTCTGCACTAAATTAATAATATTCTTTATCTTCCGTACTCAAATCTTCGATTGCTTTCTCCATCTGGAAAAAATTTGCATCCATTTTACATTACACATTACAAACTGATTGGTAGCTACAAATATGAAAAAGCTAAAGTATTTTCCATTTGGAGAAGAGTTTGATTTGCGTATGGGAACTTCTGTATTTAAGGAGAACGATAGTCTTATTGAAGTTGATGAAGATTATTATCTATCCGAAATAAATTTGAAAAGAAGTTTGCTCGAGCAAGATCACCGGTATTATTACCGGACAAAGGCAGAAACAGAAATTGCGCAATGGGATGTTGTTGAAAAAATATTGAGTGATCTTGTAAAATTCTATCCTGAATATTTTGTTTTGAATCGTGATAATGAAAATTGGTTCTGGCAAAATAAAAAAACAAATGAGACGATTGAATTTATTTTTGGTAAGAAAGAAACGTTGCCTTACGAGCCACTCGATTGGGTCGGAAGACAAGTGCAGGAAGACCTGGTTATTTTAAGTAACGATGGAACTGCTTCTCTTGTTGCCGGGCAATTATGTTTTCCAAATGGTTGGTGCCTTGATGATAAATTTGATCAGCCTTTTTTAACCATTCATGCACCTGCTCCAAAAATGGTTGAACCAACCATGCAGACTGCGCAAAAATTAATGGAAAAAATTATTGCCACAAGACCCGTTTGGCGATGCAGTTGGAATTTTAAAACTTCAGGACAAATTGATCTTTCTTCAAAATATACAAAACAATATAACGAAGAACTGCTTCAGATTTTTCCAACACTCACTCCGGAAAATATCGGTGATAAAATTTTTATACGGATAGAAAGACAAACTGTAAGCAGGCTACCGAAATCAAATTGTATTTTGTTTGGGATTCACATGTATCAAAATACACTTGATGATGAAAATCTTGATACGCTGCAGGCAAAAAATATGATGAATGTTTTGAAAACCACTCCGCGTGGCATGCTTGATTATAAAGCGATCACTCCTTTTATAGATGCGTTATTGGGATATCTTGAAAATCGGATATTGCAAGACGTGAAAAGTGAAACGTGAGATGTAAAATGCAATATGAAATATAGTCATCCTTCTAACTTCTTATTTCAGACTTCTGAATTCTCACTATTTCAATTACGAAGTCTTTTTAATCTTCGTGCTTTTCTTGCCCTTGCCGGATGATGGATGCAATAAATGGATACACCGGTTGTAGTTAAAACGAATAAAATTCCTGTAATAATCATAGCTGAAATTTTTAATTAATAATGCCTGTCGGTTCTTAAATTCTTTGCTTAAAATATTAAAAACATCGTGCCGGAATAAAAGATTTTATTTTCAGCCTGATACAAATGCATTACGCAACGGCTGTGCAATAAATTGCCCGTTTGTAGAAATTTTCCCCGATAAAACTTTAGTTATTTCATTACCGGAATTTCGATATGCGTGGGATATTGTGCCGTGAAATAAATTGTTTGTTCTGCTTTTGTATAATCAGATTCTTTTGCTTCGAAAATATTCGGAACAAATTTTTGCGGATTGCGGTCAATCACCGGAAACCAGGAGCTTTGAATTTGTATCATCATGCGATGACCTTTTTTAAATGTATGATTTATCTGGTGCAGGTTGATGACAAACTCTTCGGGTTTTCCGGGAACAAGCGCTTGTGGTTTTTCAAAACTTTTGTAAAATCTTCCGCGAAAAACTTCCATAGCTACCGGTAACATATAACCGCTCATGGCAAAACTTTTCTGATCAAAATCCGGATACACGTCAATTAATTTTACAACCCAATCTGCATCGCTTCCTGTTGTGCTTGCAAATACATGCGCAGTAATTTGCCCGGTTACTGTAACATCATCAGTTAAAGAGTCACTTTTAAAACTGATCACATCGGGGCGTGAATAAACAAAACGCTGATCTTCCACATGCCATATTCTCCAATGACTACCGCGGCCATAGGTTGCTTCAATTGGTGGCATACGATAAGGAACAGGTTTTTGCGGATCGCTGATATATTTTACAGTTCCGGTTGCAGATGTTGGTTTGTTGAATGAACAGGTATTATCAGCGCCTGCATATAAATTTTGTATCGTTGCTTCTTTCGGTGGCCACGAAGAATAAGTTCTCCATTGATTGTTTCCGGTTTGAAAACAATATGCTTCGTCAAATTTTCCATCGCCAATTCCTTTCAGCCAGTAATCAAACCATTTTTTCTGCAAATCCTGAAACCAAAGACTGGTGCTGCTTTCGAAGGAAATTTTTCCAAGGCTATCACCTTTTCCACGCGCCCATTGCCCATGAAACCATGGACCAAGCACAATATGATTTCTGTTGAAACTATCCTTCTTTTCGAGATGCGCGTACATTAATTGCGGACCGTTCAGATCTTCCTGGTCGTAATAACCGCCAACATTGAGTTGTGGAATTTGCGGATACTTTACATAATTAAGCGGAGAATTTTTTTGCCAGAAAGAATCGTAATCAGGATGCGCCACAAAATTATTCCACGTGGGAATTTTGCCGTGGAAATATTTATCATTTACATTTTTTAAAGAACCAAGTTTGATATACCAATCGTACAGATCAAATTGCGGAAAAGGAAACTCACTGTCTTTTGTTTTATCAAATTCAATTTCGTAAGAATATTCCATTCCATAACTCAAACGAAAAGCGCCGTTGTGATGGAAGTCATCTCCCAAAAATAGATCTGCCATACAAGCCTGTTCAGACGAGGCTTTCAGAGCCGGATGCGGATCAACGGAACCAACCAATGCAAGCCAACCAGGATAAGAAATTCCGACGATGCCTGCCTTGCCATTATTGTTCGGAACATTTTTTATAAGCCAGTCAACTGCATCATACGTGTCGGTGCTTTCATCAACAGCGCCTTTTTGCGTTTCATGAATTAATGGTTGATGAATTTGCATTGTGCCTTCACTTTTATATTTTCCACGAATATCCTGGAAAACAAAAATGTATCCTTCTTTCGCCATATTATAAAACTGGAAAAATTTTGGAATAGCAAATGCAGAATCATTAAGCACCTGAATGTTGGCTCCGTAAGGAGTGCGTTGTATTAAAATTGGGATATCATTTTTTGGATTGACAGGACTGAGAATTACTGTAAATAATTTTACGCCGTCGCGCATCGGAATCATTACACTTGTTTTTTTGTATAATACTGCGCTGTCTGTTTGTGCGACTAAAACAGTAATGAAAGAAGAAATAAATAATAGTGAAAAAAATATTTTTCTCATGAGCCTTAAATTATTTTGGTGAAGAAGAAGATTTAAAGTTATGCAAGTTTGTATTTCGATGATTTTATTTTTTGAACATTACATATACTGCAAGAAGTATTAATCCAAAACCGGCAAGATAGCGCCAGTGAAATGGTTCTTTAAGATAAAATATCGCGAACACCGTAAAAATTGTAAGTGTAATGGCTTCCTGTACAATTTTTAACTGGAAACCTGAAAAACCTCCACTGAAAAAACCTAATCGGTTAGCCGGCACCGTTAGACAGTATTCGAAAAATGCAATCCCCCAACTTATTAGAATTGCTTTCCATAGTGTGATGTCTTTATGATTGAGATGCCAGTACCATGCGAATGTCATAAAGATGTTGGAACTGAATAGCAGGAGAATTGTTTTCATGCTGTTGATTTTACATTAGCAATTTATGAAGTAAAAATTATTTCTCGCAAAGACGCGACGATGCAAAGGAAATTAAGAAGTTTTTCATGTGAAATTGGGAGCTATTAATCGCGAACCTCATTGCGAGGAGCGAAGCCTAGATCTGTGTTTGGCGCGACGTGGTAATCTGCTGCTATAATAATTAAGTTTTCGATTTTTGTAAATGAGATTGCCATAGCCCATGCTCGCGCACGATCCCCACGCGATGGGCTTCGCAATGACGAAAGCGGCAACACAACTAACAGTTACGTATAACCGCTATTATACATTTCTATTTAATTCAAACTCCTGAAATCAACCGGCACTAATTTACTCACACCGGGTTCCTGCATGGTGACGCCGTAAATAAC
>DATHPY010000081.1:0-2601 GCA_035483315.1 Puia sp.
TTATTTGGTTTGCGTCATCAGCGGTCAAATTCAAAACGTGATGAATCTTCTCTACACACTCATTTAAGTTTTTAAAAAGAAAAATTTCTTTTTCATTTTCGAAAAACATTTTGTGTTCTGGAGTATCTGGCGCAATCATAATTCCGCCAACTGCGGGAATTTCAAAACTCCGCATATTGTGCGAGTTAATATTGTGGATGCGCATCAAATTTAATTGCACTCTGTAGCGGCGTAGAATTTTCCAAAGTTCGTTTCCATATACTGGCGGAAATAATGATGCGTTTGGATGATTGATAAATTTATTCCAGTCGTTGCCATAAATATCTATTGCATTTCCATTGTCAAGTAATTTTTTTAAAAAAGCAGCCCGCTCATTATCCGGATTTCCAAGAAAACAAACTTTTACTATTTCCGGTTGCAAAATGCATTCATTATAAAGTGATTCATCCAAGTCAAAACCAAAAGGTAAATAAGCGGTTTTGATTGAATACTCTTCTGCAATTTTTTTTTGTACTGCTTTGTCATACACGAAATGCAAATCATATTTACCAATTGAGTCTTTTACATTTTCATTTCCACTTCCCCTCCCAGAAAAAATAAAAGGATTGTCAGGATTATAATTTACAACCTTGCATCCGTTAAGTTTTAGCTGATCAATTGTTTTTGGAAAGACTTCCATTCCTTTAAAAATCCAGACAACATCTGGTTTATATTGCTTTGCTTTTTTAAAAAGAAGCTCATTTATTTTTTTGTAAATGGAAGAAATTCCCAGCCGGAAAAATATTTTGTTAATCAGACTTTTATTGTAATAACTAAAAAAAAAATTCTGCGCAGCAAAAAGTTCTGTTTCAATTTCAAGTTCAGCCAAATATTTCAAATAGATTTTTTCTATTGACCACACCTGGTCTGAACCAACAATGAGTATTTTACCGGGAAACAATTAAAAAAAATTATTGTAATGCCTGAACTATATTCTCTATAATATTATTTATCGAAAAATTTTTGATTATTTCTTTTGATCTTTCTCCGGAAGAAATTAAAAAGCTGTCATTCTCTAAAACATCAGTAAGTAATTGCGAAAGCTGTTTAATATTACCTTCTTCAAATGTGTATCCGTTCGCGCCTTCCTCAACTAAATCAACCGAGCACCCGCAGGTTTTTGAAATAAGAATTGGCTTCTCAAAATTCATGATTTCATTTACGGAAAGTCCCCAGGTTTCACCAATTCCTGAACACATCACAAACACATCAGCTATTTCGTAGTATTGAGAAATGACAGACTGATTAATAAAGCCTGTTAAGTAAGCTTCGGGTAATGAATTTTGCTGAATATATTCTTCCATCGTTTTTCTTAGCTCTCCATCACCAACCATTACCAATGAATATTTGCTTTTATCCAACATTGCAAAAGCATGCAGTAAATCAAGCGGTCTTTTTTTATCAATATATTTTCCGGCAAAAAGAATTATTTTTTTGTCTGTTGGCAAACCCAAATCTTTTTTTACCTGACAGCGCTTATTTTTCAGATTATCGTGCTGTTTTTCAAAAAAATTATTATCCACTGCATAAGGTGTATATATTAGTTTTGATGAAGCAATTCCATAATACTGAAAAAATAATTTATTCTCACTACCGATATAAAGAAGTTTATCAATAAAAAACCTGAAAAGAAATTGTTTCAGAAATAGCTTCTTTATTAGAAGTATTTTTTTTGATTTTTGTAATTCCTGGTTCAGTGGATTTTCTGCGCGAAGCCATATTTTCTTTCCAAATAATCTTGCAAAGAAAATGATCATCAGGTTTGAGCTGTATGACCATCCGTTGACAATTACAATGGAAGCTTTTTCTTTCCACAATATTTTTATAACTCCGGGATTAAAAACATCAAAAAATTTATTATCTAAAGATCTCCTTTTCGAATAATTTTTTACGAAAGAATATTTGTATCCTTCTAATAAAGGAGTGTCCCATTTTACTTCTTGCCCAAAACCTTTATCAATATTTCCCCGCCCACTTCTATCCGACAAATAGTAAACTGTTAAATCAATTTTCTCCGAAATATTTTTTAGAAGCGGAGAAAAATATTGAATAGGGTGACTTAAAAAATAAGCGATCTTCTTTTCCAAATTAATTGATAAAATGCTCCCGTAATTTTTGTTCTATTCTTTCAATTTGTTTTTGATAAGTATTTTCTCTTGCAAATGCAATACGTTTTTGTTGAAGCGAAGCATTATTATAATGATTCAAATCGTTTATAACTTTTTTGAATAAAGCCGGCAGTTGCAAATTATTTTCTCTTTCATCAGTCATCGTTACCAGGTCTGATTCGTTTTTATAAGTAGTGACATTGTTTGATATAATAATTTTTCCTGTACTCAAATACTCCATTATCTTATGGTAGTTTGTCCCTTTGCTTTGATCTTTTTTAATATCGTAACAAATAAGAAATACGTCCATTTGATGAAGTTTATCTGCAAGTATTTGCTGGCCAAGTGTTCCGTGAAGTGTTACATTTTTTTTTGATTGCAAAAAAGAAATGAATTTTTCAGATTCCGCATTTTCACTGCCACCGATGTTTGTTTGAGATTTTTTATAACTTCC
>DATHPY010000082.1:0-2436 GCA_035483315.1 Puia sp.
TTACAGCAAGGCTGAAAATATTCAGATCCTGGGCGGTGATCCCTTTTTCTGCGTCGAGCAATAACAAACAAACATCAGCTTCATCCATCGCGTTGATGGCGCGGATCACAGAATAAAATTCCAGGTCTTCATGCACTTTTGTTTTGCGACGAATACCGGCTGTATCAATTAAAATAAATTCTTTGTTGTATAAATTATAATGAGTGTGGATCGTGTCGCGCGTTGTGCCGGGAATATTACTAACGATCGTTCTTTCTTGTCCGGTCAATGCATTTAGCAAAGAAGATTTACCAACATTAGGCTGACCGATAATTGCAAACTTTGGTAATCCGGTTTCTTCAACCGCAGTGTCATCTTCTTTTATCAATGCAGTTATTGCATCAAGTAATTCGCCGGTTCCGCTGCCTGTCATCGAAGAAAGAAAAAATATGTGTTCAAAACCCAAGCTATAAAATTCAGTTGCTTCGAGCAAACGTTCGCTGTTATCGACTTTATTCACCACTAAAAAAACAGGTTTTTCGGTGCGGCGTAATACATCAGCCATTGCATCATCCAGGGCGGTAATGCCGGTTGCCGTATCAACCATAAAAATAATTGCGCTCGCTTCTTCCAAAGCGATCAGCACTTGTTTTTTTATTTCTTTTTCAAAAATATCTTCACTCTGCGGAACGAAACCACCTGTATCTATCACGTTAAATGTCTTGCCATTCCAATCCGTAATTCCATATTGCCTGTCGCGCGTAACGCCGCTTGTATCGTCAACGATTGCTTTGCGCTGCTCAAGCAAACGATTAAACAAAGTGCTTTTTCCAACATTCGGTCTGCCAACAATTGCTACTGTAAAACTCATGATTTAATGTTTGATGTAAGATGTACGATATACGAAGTCTCAAAATCTAACATCGTACATCTTACATATCTAATATCCATATTCTTTTAAAAACAGATCGCTGTCTCTCCATTTCGGTCGAACCTTTACAAACAGTTCCAGAAAAACTTTTCTCTGTAAAAATTCTTCGATGTCTTTTCTTGCATCGGTCCCTAATCTTTTTATCATGCTGCCTTTTTCACCAAGAATAATTCCTTTTTGCGTTTCGCGCTGCACAATAATTTCCGCTCTTATTTTTGTCAGTGTATCTTTTTCTTTAAATTCCTGAACCACGACTGTGGAATGATAAGGAATTTCTTCTTCATATAAATAAAATATTTTTTCACGGATCATTTCGCCGACAAAAAATTTAACAGGCAAGTCGGTAAGATCATCTCCTTCAAAAAAAGGCTCACCCTCCGGAAGTAATTTTATTATCGCCTGCAAAAGATTGTCAACATTTTTCTTTTTTAATGCAGAGATAGGGATCACCTCCGTACAATACTTTTGATGTTGAAAAAATTCGACAGCATTTTTTATTTTTTCAGCGCCAGCTCTATCTGTTTTATTTATTACGACAATTGCCGGCTTTTTAATATTCAAGGAAGAAAATATTTCATCATTTTCTTTTTGATCATCATTCGCATCAACAATTAGTAAAACAACATCAGCATCTTCCAAAGAATTTTTTACCGCCAGCATCATTTTTTCATGCAGTTTATATTTTGGCTGAATAATTCCGGGTGTGTCCGAAAAAATAACCTGGTAATTTTTTTCTGTAAGAATTCCTTTAATGCGATGACGCGTTGTTTGCACTTTTGGAGAAATGATAGCGAGTTTTTCTCCGAGCAATGCATTCAACAAGGTGCTTTTGCCCGCGTTGGGCTTTCCAAAAATTCCTGCAAATCCACTTTTCATAAAGAGTTGCAAAGCTAAAATAATAAAGCCTCATTGCGAGGCTTTATTATTCTATCCGGCAAAAAGTTCAATCAATTTATATGCTTTGCTTTTTTCTTTTTTTCATCCAAAACATTATAACAGCAAAAATGATTGTGCTAAGAATTGACGTTGTTATACTGTCAGACAAACTAGAATTGGTATCTGTAATCAAAAAGCGTTTTATAGCGATATTTACTAAAAGGAAAATAATAAAGAAGACAAAAGAAGGAAATAACAAGCTAATAATTAATTTTTTATTTTTCATGTTGATGGGTTAACCTTCCTAAGATAGACTAAAATTTGTTTGGCTATTATTTGGCATAGAAGTACCTTTGCGACCCTATATCGCGAAGTAGAGCAGCGGTAGCTCGTCGGGCTCATAACCCGAAGGTCGGAGGTTCGAACCCTCCCTTCGCAACAAACGAAACCATGTAACAAAAAGGCTCCAGAGGAGCCTTTTTTATATTTTGCCAAAGATGGAATTATTCAATGATTAATTCCGGTTCACGGGCAACCACAGGTTGCTCTTTGCTGCCTTCGATTGTTTTTCTTTTCACCAGGGAACTGACTCTGGATAGCAGATACACACTTAAAATCGTAATACCAACAATGATATATCCTAAGGTATT
>DATHPY010000083.1:0-13221 GCA_035483315.1 Puia sp.
CATCTTTTGTAAATGAAATAAAGACCATCCATTTGCCATCCGGCGAAATATGCGCAAACCAGTTGTTGTAATCATCATTAGTTAATTGTTCCTGGTGACTGCCATCAGGCTTCATTCTCCAAATTTGCATGCTCCCGCTTCTTACCGAATTAAAATAAATATATTTTCCATCGGGAGAATATTCCGGGCCGTCATCCAATCCTTCCGCAGTTGTTAATCTTTTTTCTTTTCCGCCTTTTGCAGGAATGGTGTACACATCAAAATTTCCATTTCGTTGTCCACAGAACGCTAAAGTTTTTCCGTCGGGACTCCAGCCATGCAAATAAGAAGGACTCAATTCCGTAATTCGCACCGGAACTCCGCCATCCAACGAAACAATATGAATAACCGAACCGCCGCCATCTTTTTCTTTTGTTCCGTTATTGCTGATGCCAATAAATTTATTATCGGGAGAAAGTATGTGATCGTTGTTGCAATGTTTGGCAAAATCAGTGTTCATCTCAACAGGAATTTTTGTATCAAATGGAAAACGATTCAACAATCCATTCCAGTTGAAAATGAGCGCTGAACCATCTTTAAGCCAATTGGGCGCTTCAAAAGTTTCGTTGGAAGTAAATAAAACTTTGCGCAAACCAGTCTCAACATCCATCACTTCAAGTCTGCTTCCGGGATAATCTTTATAAGGAACATAATTATCTTTTGCAGTACTGCTGATGCGCACATTGAAGAAAACAGCTTCTTCCGAAACATTTTCATCGTGCGAGCAAATAAAAATTCCGGCATACACTTCATCGCCGATATTTAATTTCAATCGGGCAACTTCTTTTAAATTATCTCCAAACTTTGCTGCAGAAAAAATATACGTGTTTCCATTTCTTTCCAATCTTATTACGTCAGGAGATTTGATATCGGTTTTAATTTCTTCAGTGGATGAATCAATTTCGCGGCGATATTGCAATGACGTTAATCCTTCGCCATGCACAGCTGCATCTGCATAAACAGTGTTGGGTTCAAGACTGTGTCGAACCATCCAGCCTATTTTGCGATGAGGGTTTGCTCCGTTACCAATAAATTTTACCTGCGCATCTAAAATAAAATTTCCTTTCATTTTTTTCCACGCAAAATGAAAATCATCATGATTGCCCCAGATATTTTGTCCGCTGCCGCTGATAGTATATTGCTGAGAATTATCATCATATTTTAATGATCCTTTTTGTTTTACATTTCCAATATCATTATCAGACTTAAATAAAGTCTGCATATTATTTTGTGAGAAAACGAGATGAGATACTAATAGAAGTGTGCTACATATAACCAGATTTTTCATAACAGCAAGTTTTACTAAATATAAAAATATTTTTTTTAAGAAGGTTTCTGGCACAATTCTTTCGCATAATTAAGCAAATTCGTATCAATGAAAACCACATCACTTTCCTGTAAATGGATTTTTTTTATTTTGGGAATATTGATCTTCAGTTGTAAAAAAGATCCGTCATCAACAACCAAAACCGGCAATCCCACTTCACCAAACGATTCATGTTCAGCAACATTAGCGGATGCGGAAAACATTGAAATTTTTCCGGCAGATAATGCATGGAACCAGGATATTTCGGCCTCGCCTGTTGATCCGTACAGCGATCAGATCATTGTCAATTTTTCTTCTTCCGGATTAAAAGCGGATTTTGGAAGCGGACTTTGGGATAATGCGCCCATAGGAATTCCTTTTGTTGTTGTATGCGGAAATCAACCAAAATTGCAAATTGTTTTTCGCGCAAATAGTTATGATGGAGATTATGGAAACGAGAGCGATCCCGGACCTTACCCAATTCCGTTGAATGCACCAATAGAAGGAAACGGACAGGGAGATTCGCATGTGATCGCAGTAGATAAAGATAATGATATGTTGTACGAATTATATAATGCAAGTGTGAATGGAAATCATTGGGAAGCATCATCGGGCGCAGTTTTTAATTTGAAATCTGATGCATTGAGACCAGATGGATGGACATCTGCAGATGCTGCGGGTTTACCAATTTTTCCCGGCTTGGCGAGATATGATGAAGTGTTGAAAGGAACAATTGATCATGCCTTGCGATTTACATTGAGCAGCTCAAACGTACAACCAGCCTATATTTCACCGGCAACGCATAATGTAAATAGCAGCGGCGGACAATATGGTTTACCTTTTGGCGCAAAGTTGCGATTGAAAGCTAATTATGATATCAGCGGCTTTCCACCGAATGTGCAGGTGATATTAACTGCATTAAAAAAATATGGATTGATACTTGCCGACATTGGCAGTAATCTGTACATCAGCGGCGCACCGGATGAAAGATGGGATAATGATGAACTTCAACAATTGGGAACAATAAAAGCAACCGATCTTGAAGTGGTGAAGTTCAATAATTAAAACGTATGAGTGTTACCGTTAGTTTCAGAAATAATTAATAATAAAAAAGAAATTATAATTTAGGTTTCGCTCTTTCATATTGAATCGGCCAGCAAATATCTTCATGCAATGAATGAGCGGCATGCAATGGAAAATATGGATCACGCAAAAATTCGCGGGCAAGAACGATCACATCTGCCTGCTGTTTCATTAAAATTTCTTCGGATTGTTGAGCAGTTGTGATCAACCCAACTGCGCCGGTTAAAATTCCTGTTTCTTTTTTTATTCTTTCAGAAAAAGGAACCTGGTAACCCGGACCTAATGGAATATTTTGTTTAGGAGAAGCTCCGCCGCTTGAGCAATCAACCAGGTCAACTCCTTTTGTTTTTAATAATGAAGAAAATTGAATGGATTCTTCAATATTCCATCCGCCTTCAACCCAGTCAGTTGCTGAAATGCGCACGAACAAAAGATTTTCCGGCTTCCATTCTTTCTTTATCGCATCAACAACTTCGAGTAAAAGTCTTGCGCGATTTTCAAACGATCCGCCGTACTCATCATCTCTTTTATTACTTAGTGGAGAAAGAAATTCATGAAGCAAATATCCATGTGCAGCGTGAATTTCTATTATCTTATAGCCTGCACGCAGCGCGCGTTGCGTGGCAACAGCAAAATCATTGATAACTTTTTGTATCTCTTTTTTATCAAGTGCGGCTGGCGCTTCTTCATCATCTAAAAATGGAATGGCGCTCGGCGCAACAGTTATCCAACCGCCATTATCAGAACGAATCTGCTTCCCTCCTTTCCACGGACTTGCATGGCTTGCTTTTCTTCCCGCGTGTGCAAGTTGAATTCCTGCAACAGCTCCCTGCTGATGAATAAAGTTGACGATCTGTTTCAATTTTTCAACATGCTCATCTTTATAAATTCCACTATCATCAGGAGAAATTCTTCCTTCTGCAGAAACGCCTGTCGCTTCCTGCATAACAATAGCTGCGCCACCAACAGCGCGACTTCCCAAATGAACAAGATGCCAGTCTGTAGCGAATCCATCAACACAGGAGTATTGACACATCGGTGAAACCATAATCCGATTTCTCAATTCAACATCTTTAATTTTTAAACGGCTAAATAATAAACTCATAAATATCTTCTGTCTAAATTTTTTAATTATTTTTTTTCATTCATCCATACAACTTTTTGAACCGGATGATGCGCTTTACCAATAATGTCGCGATAAAGTTCCGGTCTCCTTGCATTTTTATAACGGTGACCGCCAGCCTGAATTAATTTTTCAGGAGTTAATGTTGCGGTTACAATATCATCACCAAGTGTTTTGCATTCGGCAATAATATCTCCGAACGGATCAATGATCATCGAACATCCATTTTTCAACTGATCATCATCCATGCCTATTGCGTTTGAAAAAATAATGTAGATTCCATTATCATACGCGCGCGCCGGCAACCACTTCATCAACCAATCTCTGCCTTTCATTCCGTTAAATTCCATCCGCAAAGAAGTTGGATCTGTTTCACGATTTTTCCAAAGCTGCGGATCAACAAAACCCGCGCCTGGCCTTGTTGACGGCGTACACATGGTTACGTGCGGCATAAAAATAATATCCGCTCCAAGCAAAGTTGTTGCGCGAACGTTCTCAATAATATTATTGTCGTAGCAAATTAAAATTCCGCATTTCCAACCGTTCAATTCAAAAACACAGTATTCATTTCCGGGTTTTAGGTGCGGATTAATAAAAGGATGCAACTTTCTGAATTTTGCTTTTACTCCATTACCATCAACACAGACATAAGCCTTGTATAAATTATCATGTTCATCTTTTTCAAACAATCCTGCGAGTATGGCAATTTTATTTTTTTTGGAGATAGAAATAAGTTGTTTGATCGATTCTCCGCCGGGAATAATTTCTGCAATAGAAAGCATTTGCTCTTTTGAAAGTTCTCTCGCAAAAGAATAACCCGTAACCGAGCATTCATGAAAAGCAATTGCTGTTGCTCCTGATGCCGCAGCTTTTTGCGACAGATCATCAATAACAGAAAGATTATATTGTTTATCACCGCTGCGATGTTCGAACTGCGCAGTTGCTATTTTAATATTCTCCATAAAAAAGCGAAATTAATATTTTATCGGGAAGTTGAAACAAGATTATAGTTAAAAGAAGATTAACTAACGTTCACGTACAACCGAAATATTCAGACAACAATTGTTTTTTTCCTTTTTCGCCGCCACAACTGTCCTTTATGCATCGTTGGTATCTCATCACCCAATAATTTACCCCAGGGTTTTAATTCATCGATCCTGTCAAATATTATTTTTAGCACACCGACAAAAGGAATGGATAAAAACATTCCTGAAATTCCCCACAACGCGCCGCCGAGCAAGACAACAATGATAGAAATAAGCGCATTGATGCGAACTCTTGATGAAACAATAAATGGAATTAGAAAATGATTGTCTGTAAATTGAATAATGACATAACAGGCTGTTATCGCAATCTGTGTTTGTATTCCGTCTTTGGTAATGGTAGCAACAATTAACGGAGGTATCAACGCAATTATCCCGCCGATAAAAGGAAGCACGTTAACGATCGCACCGATAACACCAAGTAAGATTGCATATTTAACTCCCAGTATTAATAAGGCAATGCTGTTAAGCGTAGCAACTATCAAACCTTCTATCAATAATCCCAACGCGTAACTTTGAATTGCGCCTTTAGTTTTTTCCAACACGTCTGAAACATAGGCTGCATTTGATTCTGCAAAGATCTCAAACAAAAAATTCAGGATGAGTTTTTTATAATACAGCAATAAAAAAGTGTACAACGGTAATAAAAAAGTTATGGTAAGCGTACCAAGCGCCGAACCCATCAGTCTGCTGATGATCGGTTTTATTCCCTGCTCCGCTTCGGCAAGCCATTGATTTTGCTTCTCCAGAGAAATATTAAGGTGATCTAATAAAAATGTTTGTCCTTTGGTGGCGAATTCTGCAAACTTTTTTTTCAATGTTGGCAGATCGTTTCCAAAGCTTATCATTTGAGAGGTCAGAAAATATCCCACTAACAAAAAAACAATTAGTGCAATGAGTATGGCAAGAGCGATCGCCAGCGTGTGTGGAACTTTCCATTTTTCTAAACGGTTCACCAATGGATTAAGCATGAAAGCGATCATCAATGAAAGCGCAATTGGAATAAGAATATCTCCGAGTAAATATAAAATACCCGAAAATAAAACCAACCCCAATAAAATATAGGTAGCCTTAATGTAGAACGGATATTTATTCGTCATTGAAGCAATTTAACTTATTTATTACTGCGGCTGATCACCAAAACGATCACACCCAAGATCAATAAAACCGCCAGCACGCCAACCCAAACACCAGCTTTAAAAATGCCACCAATAACTGCACAACCCTGACATAAAACAAGCAGCAAAAAATAAATAAGAAGATGGTAGTATTTAAATTTCATGTGTAAATTTTAAGTAATTAGAAGAATCCAAATTGCCCGCCACATTGTAAAAGCTTGATTACATCAACATTTATCAAGTATTTGTTGAAATATTTTCCGCTTTATGGGAAATAATTCCCTTCCGGCTGCTGAAAAATCTAAAAAATATAATTAGCAGTTTGATTCTTTACACTTAATTTTAGGACTTAATAAAACAGCCATGAAGCTTTTTGTCGCAGGACTTCCGTACGATTTTGATGACACTGATCTCAAAGAAATGTTTGAATTATATGGCGAAGTCTATTCCGCCAAAGTAGCCAAGGACAGGGAAACCAAAAAAAGCAGGGGATTTGGTTTTTTGGATATGCCCAACGATGCTGAAGCCAAAGAAGCTATCCAGGTATTGGATGGCGCCGAAATTGGCCGTGGCAAAAAATTAGCTGTGAAAAAAGCAGATGATGAACCACCAAGACCCGGTGGGGGTGGCGGAGGTTTTAACCGCGATCGCGGTGGCGGCGATAACCGCGGCGGACGCGGCGGTGATGACCGTGGTGGACGCGGTGGCTATGATGACCGCGACAGAAGAAGATTCTAACACTAATTGATACGAATTGAAACTAATTGGCGCTAATTAAAAAATTAATTAGCGCCAACTTTTTTTATGATGCTCCAGGCATTTGTTCTCTCTTCATCATCGTTGCATCGCGCTCTTGTACAGCAACAATTCTATTGAACGCGTTACTAACGGCAAAGCACAAACGCTTTGATTAGAGTCAATTAGTTTCAATTCGTATTAATCAGTGTTCAAAGTTTCTTCAGCATAATATTTCTATACCATACTTCATCGCCATGATCCTGCAACGCTATATGCCCGGAAGTAAATGTTCCAAAACCAGGCATGTCTTTAAATTTACTTCCTGCAATTAATTGTTTCCACTTATCATCCCACAATGTTGTTGAAACAATATGCACGTCGTTGAGGTATAGATCAAGTTTGCCTTTGTTACTTACAATTTCCACTTTATTCCATTCGTCAAAAGCTTTTGCAGACATCGCTGTGGACGGGATCAGATCATACAGATCGCCCGCTTCATGTTTAAAACTGTGCGCATCTTCATTACTGTCTTTATCACAAACCTGCATTTCAGGTCCGGTGTTCCACGTGTCCTTATATTTCGTTGTATCTTCCTGCACATAAAATATAATGCCGCTGTTCCCCTTCTTGCTTATTTTCCATTCTAATTTCAGATCAAAATTATCAAACGAACCATCTGTGATCAGATCGCCGCCGCCGGAAGTTTGATATCCGCTTCTCGTTGCAGATTGCAAATGAATACTTGAATTGTCAACATTCCATGCGGAACCGGGCGCTGACTTTCCATAGGTATGCCAGCCTTTAAGTGACGAACCGTCAAATAATGCCACCCAGCCGGAATCCGCGCCGGTATTCGCTTTGGTAGAATCGGAAGTTGAAGTTTGATTACCTGAACTTTGACAGGCAATCAAAAAAAATAAAATGGCTGAAGAAAAAATTAAACGTTTCAAAATATCATTTTTAATTGTGAAAAAATAGGTTTTTGGTTCCATTGTGTTAAAATGACACAACAAGATACATTGATTATCCAAAAAAAATCACTAACTTTTCAAGAAATAAAATACCCGGTTTGGGAAAAACAGTCCACAAAAATTCCCCCGGTAAATGTAGCCATTAAACATTCGTCAATATTTATCCTGATTATTAATCCTTTCCTGAAGTGGCATTTCTTTTGTCGCAAACACCTAACTCCCTATCTAAACTTTTATATTAAAAGTAGAATTTAAAACTCTAACTGATGCCTAAATTTTCTGTTGTGGTGATTGATGATCATGCACTCATACGTGAGTCGTGGATTCAACTGCTGAAAATGCTTAAACAATTTGATGTTGTTGGTGATTCCGGCGATTCAGAAAAAGCGCTTGAAATTGTGCGCGATACACTTCCTGATATTATTTTTCTTGACATCAACATAAAACCAAAAGACGGATTTGAAACAATAAAAGAAATTTTAGAGATCTCTCCAAAATCAAAAGTGATCGCGTTATCTATGTACACGCTTCCGGCTTATGCAAAAAAAATGATCAGCCTCGGTGCAAAAGCTTATGTCACAAAAAATTCTTCCGTTGATGAAATCATGGAAGCAGTCACCGCAGTAAATAACGGTGATATTTATATATGCAGGGAAATATTAAATATCGCCGCAGAAGCGCCTTTAGAAAAAGAACAAAGAGCGCCTAACCTTAATCTTCTTTCCGAGCGCGAAGTAAAAGTTTTGCAGTATGTAAAACGTGGACTCTCATCAAGAGAAATTTCATCAGAACTGAAAATTTCTTACAGAACCGTTGAAGTTCACCGCCACAAAATTCTTAAAAAATTAAATCTGAAAAATACTCCTTCTCTTATTAATTATTTAAACTTCAGTAATTCCGATATTTAAACAGGCACGAATTTTTCTTTCTTTCATTTGGTTATGCATATCCGTTAATATGAAGATTAACAACCTTACCTTTTTTATTATATGAAAAATATAAAAGTTTTTTTCAGATCATTTTTAGTCATTACTTTTTTTTGCTGGTCATGTTCGAAAGATCAACAGTCAGCAAACTTTTCTTATCCCACCAATCAAAGTGTTGGTTACTCTGCGCATGATCTGCTGAGTGCAGATAAATTTTCTTCATTGAATGTGGAAATTCAATACATGACCGGGTTTCAACCAGATCAAACTGCAGTTAACAATCTCAATTCTTTTTTAAACAGCCGCTTAAACAAACCTGGACAAATACAAATTGTGCAGGAAGAAATTCCCGTCACTTCCGATACGGCTTATTCAATTGATGAAATCATAACAGAAGAAAATAATAACCGGACAAATTTTTCTCAATCGGGGCAGCTTGGCGTATATTTTTTATTCACTGATAATGTTTATTCCGGAGGTGGAAATACATTGGGCGTTGCATACCGCAATTCATCAATGGTTTTATTCGGAGAAACTATTTTTAAATATTCGGGAGGGCTTGGACAAATTAGTCGCACTACGCTTGAAACAACAGTGATGGAACATGAGTTCGGGCATATTCTCGGTTTGGTTGATCTCGGTTCGCCCATGCAAACAGATCATCTTGATTCCGCTCACGGAAATCACTGCAATAACAGCAACTGCCTTATGTATTATGAAGTGGAAACAACAAGCATGATTGGCATGTTCGGTTCAAATATTCCTTCGCTCGATGCAAATTGTCTTGCAGATTTGAAAGCAAACGGTGGAAAGTAATTTTTTTTTTCGTCCAAAA
This sequence comes from Puia sp., assembly GCA_035483315.1. Taxonomy (GTDB): domain Bacteria; phylum Bacteroidota; class Bacteroidia; order Chitinophagales; family Chitinophagaceae; genus Puia. The sequence goes on from DATHPY010000083.1 coordinate 9,183, forward strand.
AAAATAATCAATCATTCTTGTTTCGAATAATTTTTATGCGGAATGTTTTTCGATTTGCATTCATATATTTGAATAATGACCGAAAACTTGAACGACCAAACTGCTGCGTCTAATGATGAACGCTTGCTTGCCATACTTGGCTACAAGCAGGAATTAAAAAGAACCTGGAGCGGATTTTCAAATTTTGCTATTTCTTTTTCTGTCATTTCCATTTTGAGTGGTTGTTTCACTACATTCGGCCAGGCATGGAATAACGGCGGACCGATGGCTATTTCCATTGGCTGGCCGATAATTTCAATCTTCATTTTGATCATCGGTCTTTGTCTTGCTGAACTCGCATCTGCTTATCCAACCTCCGGCGGAATTTATTGGTGGGCTTCAAAACTCGGCGGAGCAAAAGCTGGTTTTTATACCGGCTGGTTAAATTTTATTGGCTTGCTCGCCATCAATGCATCCGTTGTTTACGGAGCTGCGACTTTTTTGAACATCACACTCGGCGCTTGTTTTCCGGATTACACAAATAATTTTTTTGGTGGCGATACCATCAAACAACAGTTCGCATTATTTATGGTGATCATGACATTCGTCACCATTCTTAATTGTTTTAGTAGCCAATTACAGGCAATTTTTAATGGCATATCCGTATGGTGGCATGTCGTCGGCGTTGTAATTATCATTTTAATTTTGGTTATCGTGCCAACTGAACATCAAAATGTAAAATGGATGTTCACGACGCAGATCAATAATTCAGGTTTTAAGAATGGCGCAGTCTTTTGGTTGTATGTATTACCGTTAGGTTTCTTATTAACGCAATATACCATCACCGGTTTTGATGCGTCTGCCCATCTTTCTGAAGAAACGCACGGCGCTCATTTAACAGCAGCAAAAGGAATTTGGAAATCTATTTTTTATTCTGCAGTTGGGGGATATTTTTTGTTGATGGCTTTTCTTTTTGCCGCAACAAAACCAGGCAATGTGAGTTCGTTTGATTCATCAGTAAATCCATTTGGAAGCGGCTCAGTGATCTCTATTTTATATAATGCTTTATCACCGACAGCATTTAAATTGGTGCTGGTGATCTCTACAGTTGGTCAATTTTTTTGCGCGATCGCGTGTTTAACTTCCTGCTCACGCATGATGTTTGCATTTTCACGCGATGGCGCAATCCCCGGTTATAAATATTGGAATAAAGTAAACAAAAATATGGTACCGCTAAATGCAGTACTCGCATCTGCAATAATCGGGATCCTCATTACATTACCTGCGTTATGGAAAAGTCCGCGCGGAATTCCGACTGCATTTTATGCTGTTGTATCAATCGGCGTAATTGGTTTGTATCTCGCGTTTCTAATTCCCATCTGGCTCAGATGGCGCACTGGCAGCGGCTTTCATGCCGGTCAGTGGAATTTAGGCAATAAATATAAATGGATGAATCTTGTCGCGATCGCCGAAATAGTGATCATAACTATTTATTTCATTTTACCATTTGAACCTGCAGCAGTTCCCGGAAATGAAAACTTCACATGGGTTGCGGTGAACTATGCGCCGATACTTCTTGGCATAACATTATTTATACTCTGGATCTGGTGGCATTTGTCTGTGAAAAAATGGTTTACGGGCCCGAGAAGAACAATTGAATGAGAATGTGAAAATTATTCAATTGCTCAATTTCTCAATTGAAGCATTGAGCAATTTTCAAATTGAGTAATTAAAAAATCACACATCGGATGTCTTCATTAATGAATGATACAGGACTGAATGAACTGCTTAAAAAAATTCCGGCGTTTGCTGATGCTACAAATATTTCTGTGTTGCATGGCGGATTGACAAATTCCAATTATCGTGTGGATACAAAAAATAATTCTTATGTAATGAGAATAAGCGATAACTCCACTTCATTACTTGGTATTGATCGTGAAAATGAAAAAATAAATACGGACGGAGCATGGCATTCAGGCGTTGGCGCTGAAGTAATTTATTCTTTACCCGAAGAAAATGTTTTAGTGATAAGCTGGATCGAAGCAAAAACATTGCACGCTGAAAATATTCATGAGCGATCAGAATTATTATCAAGAATTGCGGGCGCATTAAGAACACTTCACTCCGGACCAAAATTTCACCGTGATTTTTATTTTCCTTCGGTCAGAAAAAAATATCTTGAAATGGTTTTAGCCAATAATTATTTTTTGCCTGATGAATATTTGCAAATGGAAATTTTAATAAAAGAACTTGAATCAATTCTTGAATCGAATCCCGAACAATTAGTTCCCTGCAACAATGATCTGCTGGCAGAAAATTTTATGGACGATGGAGAAAAAATATGGATCATTGATTATGAATATTCCGGGCAAAACGAAGCTTCGTTTGAGATAGGAAATATGGCAAGCGAAATTTTTTTGAATGATGAGCAGCTAACAATTTTATGCGATACTTATTGGCAAAAATATCTTCCTGAAAAAATTTATCGCGCTATGGCATGGTCAATCATTGCGCGATTTGGCTGGGTGATGTGGGCATCGATCCAGGAAGGTGTTTCGAAAATTAATTTTGATTTCAGAACATGGGGATTAAAAAAATGGAATTCAGTATTACCTGAATTAAAAGGAGATCGCTATAAAGAAATTACAGAAAATTTAAAGAAATATAACAGATGAATAATTTTCCCGAGCATGCAAGAATTGTAATTATTGGCGGCGGTGTTGCCGGCGCATCAATCGCATATCATCTCGCTTTAAGAGGCGAAACTGACGTGGTAATTATTGAAAGAAACGAACTCACCAGCGGTTCAACATTTCATTCAGCCGGACTTGTTGGTCAATTAAGAAGTTCAGTAACACTTACATCAATGATGATGTACAGCGCAGAGCTATATAGAAAATTATCACTCGATTCTGAAACTGATCCCGGTTGGGTTGAATGCGGCGGCATTAGACTTGCGTGTACACCCGAACGTGTTCAGGAATTAAAAAGACAAGTTGCATGGGCAACAACTTTCGGTTTGTCACTGGAAGAAATTTCTCCCAAAAAAGCGCAGGAATTATTTCCATTGATGAGCACAGAAAATGTTTTGGCGGCAACTTATCTTTCTACCGACGGCTATCTCGATCCGAGTTTATTGTGTCATTCTCTTGCTAAAGAATGTAAAAGAATGGGTGCGAAAATATTATTGCATACAAGACTAACGGCAATAAATACCCGTAATAACCAGGTAATATCCGTCAGCACAGATAAAGGAGAAATTAAAACAGAAACGGTTGTTGCTGCATGCGGATTGTACACAGCAGAAGTTGGACGCATGCTTAATGTTCACGTTCCCATAATTCCGATGAGTCATCAATATCTCGTTACTGCAGCATTTAGAAATGTCACCAAATCAGATAAACATTTGCCAACTCTCCGCGATCCTGATAATTTAATTTATTATCGTGAAGATGGCGCAGGATTGGTAATGGGCGGATATGAAAGACAATCAGCTCCTTCTTTTTTGAATGAAGAATTAATTGATAATGTTCCAAAAGATTTCAATGGAAAATTGTTGAATGAAGATTGGCCGCGATTGGAAGAAATTGCTATCAACTCATCCATGCGTGTTCCCGCAATGGCTTCTGCGCCGATACGAAAAATAATAAACGGTCCGGAAGCTTTCACGCCAGATAATGAATTTTGTTTAGGACCGACTTCTGTAAAAGGATTTTTTGTAGCCGCAGGTTTTTGCGCACATGGAATTGCCGGCGCCGGCGGAGTTGGAAGAGAAATGGCTGCATGGCTTCTCGATGGTCATCCAACTATGGATCTGTGGGAAATGGATGTACGCAGATTCGGCGCACAATACAGATCATTTTCATACACGCTTGCACGGGTGGTGGAAAATTATGAAAGCTATTACGACATTCGTTATCCCGGTGATGATAGACGATCAGGAAGACCATTGAAAATAAGTTCTGCTTATGAATGGCACAAAAAACATATTGCCGTATTCGGAGAAAAATCAGGATGGGAAAGAGTTAATTATTATTCGTCGAATGAAAATGCAGAATAC
>DATHPY010000084.1:0-2278 GCA_035483315.1 Puia sp.
ACCGTTGAGAAAGAAAAAATGGGTATAATATTGGATTAAATGCACCAGGTTCTGCTTAGATAAGTATATTGCATTCCTATCAGGGATAAAAAACTGCTTCCATTTTAACCACGGGCTGTGTATGAATAAAACGACGCTGACAAAAGAAAAAGAGTTTATTGATCTTCTTGAAAAAGAATTAAAAGATCTGCAAAAACAAAACAAGGAGCTGTTTAAAAATATGCACAAATTTTCGAAAAAAGATTTCGAAGAAAATGCAGATATTCTTGCAAAAAAAATTAAAGTTATTTCTCAAAAATTCGGCGAAGCATGCCTCGGATTGATTGATAAAATCAACAATAACCTTTCAGACCGTTAGCTGGTAAACAAATCGCAGAAAACATTTAAATGAAAAATTGTCGCTTAATTATGAAGCAACTTCAGTATCCTGTTTTTGTTCAACTTTATTTTTTGTTTTTTTAGCAGTACCATTATGCTTATGAGGCGCTTTTGCAATATCAGTGGCGAATAATTTGCTGGCTTTTTTCAAATTCGTTTCAAACTTTTTGGGTTTGATGTCTTTTTTGTATTCGTTAAGTGCATGAGCAAGTTTGTTATACACTGATAACCTGATTTCTTTCTTTGAAGCTTTTTTGACTTCAGACTTCTTCTTATTCATTTTTAATAATAATTTAATAACATAAAAATAACACAAACTTAACATTGGTAATGTTAAGTTTTTTGAATTATTGGCTGATTAGTAAAAAAACGCCTGGTTTAATTTTAATTAATTTCCTTCATCAGGGGTTGTTGCGGGACTTTTTTCTTCCTTATCTTTTTTAAATTCGAGTTTTCCAAATTTGTACATAAAACTAATTCCAAAAGACCGGTAGGGTATCTTTCTTGTACTATTCAAAATAAAACCTTCACCTGAAACGGAAGTTGCCTGGTTCACATATTTATTGAATGGATTTGTAGTGGTAAACCCAATGCTTCCTTTTTTATTCCAGATCTGTTTTCGAAAAGCAAAATTATACGAAGTAAAAGAAGGAAATCTTCCCTGCACTTCATTACGGGGTGAATTGAAATTACCAAATGCTTCAGCAACAAAATTATTATTGAACTGGTATGTAACGTTCATGTTTACGCGATAATTAAAACTGGTGATATTGTCGCCGGCGTTAATGCCGTTTTGAATGTACCGGTCAAAAAAAGAAAGATTAGTGCGCACATTAAGTTTGGAAGTAAAAGGAATTGAACCGTAAATATTTAATCCATAATTATTTTCTACACCAATATTTTGCGGTGTGTTAACAGATACATCAGTATAAATTGAATCTCCGATTTTATATGTTGGATAATAAACAATATACGGTTGAATGTCCTGCGCAGAACGACGGTAGAAAAGAACAACATTCAACGAACCTCCTTTTTCAAATGATTTATTATAACCCAATTCAAAATTATTTCCAATCTCGGGTTTAAGCGATGGGTTTCCTTGTGAAATATTTTTAGGATCCGTCGCATTAACAAAAGGATTTAAAGAACGATAGCCTGGACGCTGTATGCGTTTGGTGTAACTGATTTTTATGGTTTGATTGTTATCGAAACTATGGGAAATCACGACAGAAGGCGCCCACGTATTGTAAGAAGGAATTTCTGCAACAGTTGATTTGGAAAAATCCGCACTTGTTACCGTATACTCATATAGCAATCCCGATTTTACATCAACTATTTTTCCCAATGGAAAAGTAACAGAAGCGTATTCCGCATATACATGCCTGTTATATGTAAGCGAATTGGACTGTGATGTATCGTAATAATAAAGATTCGTGGAAGCGTCCAGTGAATATACATCAGTGTTACTTGTAATCTTCCGGATATCCATTTTTGCCCCCGCAATTGATACGAGAATGGTTCAAAAAAAAGAACGCTGCTAGATCGTTCCGATATTTTGAAACAAGACGTCACAAACTAAAATTAATATTTACTCGGTCCTGAGTGCATCAACAGGATTTGCGGTCGCTGCTTTAATGGCTTGGGCACTTATGGTAAGAACCGCAATGATCATCGCAGCAAGTCCTGAAATAAAAAAGACCCATACACTGATGTTAGTACGGTAAACAAAATCCTTCAGCCACTCGTGCATAAGATACCACGCAATGGGACTCGCAACGATGAGAGCTATTAAAACAAGAGATACAAAATCTTTACTTAACATGGTGGCAATATCAGTGACACTGGCGCCAAGGACCTTTCGGATACCGATCTCTTTTGTCCTCCTTTTCGCGGTAAACAT
>DATHPY010000085.1:0-3381 GCA_035483315.1 Puia sp.
AGCAAAAGATTTATTAGATTTCTCTTCCGCCATCTGTGATTACGTATTTGTATTAAACGAAAAGTTTGAAAATTTTATGAAAAGAAAAAGCCAAAAGACGCAACCGACAAATGAATAAATTAATTCCAATATTTTTAAGACAGTACAATTTTTTTTGGAAAATTAGAACCTTTCTAAAAAAATTGGAATTCAAGATAATTAAAATTTTCTTCCATAGCAGAAACTCAATAGAAGAAAACTCCATAAGAGTAAACATAACCTGGCAATTAATAAAAGTATCACTTCTTCCCATGATTATGGCTACTGGAACAAGTTATTTACTCTATAAACTAGACAAAATACTTACGCCTTATCTCCCAAAAACTTACTCAGCTGACGCTCTTCTGGATTCTTACACAAGTCTATTGGGAACAATTGCGGGTGTTGGTGGCATTTTCATTGGTTTGTACTATGCAGGTTTAACTGCTGCGGGCACGTCGATTTATTCAACAGTCCCCAACAACATCCGAAACCTTCTCGCCAAAGAAAGGCGAGGAAGTACATATATGAGTTTCCTATCTTTTGTGACATTTCTTTCTTTAGCTCTAATCATATGCAATTTCCTTGGGTTCGGCGCTTGCAGACTAGGCGCAATTTTTATGGTCTTCTTGGCGGGTGTTGGAATCTTTGTTTTTGTAAATTTAGGGAAATTAGCTTTTAATTATTTTGATCCCACAATCTTGGCGGAACCTTTATTTTATGAATTGAGAGCTTCGATTAAAAATAGTACTAGTTACGGTTTTTTTCACAATAATCCATCCGTTCAAAAACACTTCAATAATTCAGCGACAACCACAATCGAGACTTTGAAAACATTAACCGACATTATTGAAAAACAGAAACATTTAAATGGTCAATCGTTTTTCGATCTCTCTAAAAACACTTTAAGTTTATTAATCTTTTACCTAAATCAAAAAAATAAAATACCAACAAAAAGTCTTTGGTATCGCATTAGATATAAACATCAAGATTGGTATAAGTCTGATAGCACTAGTATTGAGCTGGCACAGCGAACAGGAACAGTAATAACTCCTAAAAACGTTCAAGAAATCAATTGGCTTGAAGATGATTTACTCGCCATTCCTTTTAATTGTTTAAAAATAAATTTAATAGAAAAAAGATACGATCTCGTTACAGCTATCATTAGTTGGCTTAAAGCCTATCTTGTTGTTTTGGCACAAAAAGGTGAACTTAAACAAGCATTTGTCATTTACAAAAATTTAATAACCATATTTTTAGACAATACAAAAATCGTGCCCGGAAAATATTTTGATTCCCTTGAAAACATCGCAGTATTTGAAAATCTTGCGTCAACAAACATTGATCTTTTAATAGCCTATACAAAAGATCTGGAAACATTCGCCCCAGCTTCTATTTCTGAATTATTGGAAAACATTGACTGGTTAAACAATAAATCTATTTATACCTCTAATTTCCCCGGATATCTTCTTTCTGATATCGAATGGTTACAAAAAACACTTCTATTTGAATTTGAAACAGAAAACGAAATATTAAGCCCCGATTGGTACAAAAAGGAACTTATTATCTTATGGCACTCAAAAAGAACTTTTGAAAATATTAATGCTTTTATTTACGAAACAAATGAAATCAGAGAATGGGTTTTGGTAAATGTTCCATTGAAAACAAACCCGTGGCTTGCCAGCTGTTTTTTAAGCCGGGAATTAGAATATTTCAATAAATTACAAAATCGAATTAATCAATTAGACAACTATTGGCGTTCCTTATTAGAGAACCGTCATATCAAAAAATTACCGTGGCCAGAATTGATATTTGAAAAATGTAACGAATCATTAAAAATTCAAAAACAAACATTATTAAAATATCTTCCAGATCTCACAATCGCCCTTAGCACAAAAAAACGAACTGATGACTTCCCAGATTATTTCGGTCAATTTCTTTTCGAAATGAGCGAGGAGATATTTAAAAATTCTTCGAACAACGAAATAGATATTGCAAAGGATTTATTTCAAGGTTTCTTCAAAGGCAGTCTTTCCAAATTTTCAGAAATCATTCCAGATCCCACAATGCCAAATTGGCAATTCAATAATGCATTCTTAATTGCCTGCGGCCCCATTTTGGATTTAATAGATTTGAGCGGATATATAAAACTTTTTTCAGAATATTATAAAAACGACTCTCTATGGAATAAGGTTAAGGAAACTTGGGATCAATATTTTTCCGAAAACACAAAACAGAAACTAGAGTTTATGGCGAGCCTTATCAATTTCGAAGGTGACCTGTCAATGATTTCGGCCAGTAGTTTGCATCGAACAACTTGGTCACAATATACTTACAGAATATTTCAAAATGAAATTCCAAGAGTCACTGACGAAAGAGATAGCGGCCACGGAATATTTAGGACAATTGGTTACGAAACAATTCCACTGCACGAGAGCCCATTGGTGCGGACATTTGCCACTGAACGTTTTATTAGCTTTTATGATGGGATCGATGTTTTTATTAACGAATATTTTTATCAAAATGGCCTCTCTAAAGGAATCAAGTTTAAAAGAAAATTGGGTGATTTAAGAAATGCTCTAAAAAGAGAAAAAGAAAATTCTGCCTATGTTTTAGAAAGAATTAAATCAACGGAAAACCCTTCATGAGAATATCTCCTTTATCTTTAGTTGACGAACGCGATGAAATTAGAAAAAAAATAATCCCTAAAATGACCAATCGTTTCCCAAGCTTGAGCGGTCCATTAAACGATGATTCCTTTGCCCATATGTTCAAAGAAGACGCTCATCTTGGCATCATGCCGTATATGTCTTATACGAGCGGGACAGGACAAAAAGTTAAGTGTGTTTTTAAGGGAGCGGAATCCGAAATAAGAAAAGCCATGGATCTAATTTCTGATTTTTGTAACTACGATCGTAATGATCAAACAGGATTAATTTGTGATGCCATTAACCAAATTGCGCAGGAATTAAGTTGGGAGGGTAAAATATTCTATGAAATATTTAATTTTTTAGACAATGGTGAATCTCATTTATTTGCAAGATACTTTACTCACCAAAGAGTTTTCAGAGTTCCATTTTTAGGGTACGTTCAATTTGTGCCGAAAAAAGATCAAGAATATTTAAAAGCTAAATATTTCCACTGTAATAAAAAAGATGTCTTCGAAATCACTATTCCAAAAGAACTCGGAGGATTAAAACGATATAAAAATATAGTTGCGAGCTTAAACAAATATTCACATTTAGGCCCAAATTTTTTCAGAGATAACATTGAAGCTGAATTAAATAATAAAGATTACGATTTTAGCAACTATAGAAGAAATCAAATTATTTTTGTTTTTTCTATTACAAAAAATTTAGGTTG
>DATHPY010000086.1:0-4076 GCA_035483315.1 Puia sp.
AGCCCCGCCGAAACAAACATCCACCATTGTATGGGTATTCGATAAACAAAATCCTGCAACCATTTATTCATTGCCCACCATGCAATTGGCGATGCAATCAAAATTGCAACTATGATCAGTTGCAAATATTCTTTTGACAATAACTGAACGATACCAAACACCGAAGCTCCCAAAACTTTCCTGATACCAATTTCTTTTGTACGTTGAAAAGCGGTGAGTACAGACAATCCAAACAATCCCAGGCAACTGATAAAGATCGCGATCGTCGTGGCAAGATTGATAAGCGTCGCTAAATTCGTTTCGGTCTTATACATTTCTCCAATCGTCTCATCATAAAATTTATATGAAAAAGTTTCTGCGGGATAAAACTGGTACCATTTTTTCTCAACTTCTTTTAATGTGGACTGCCATTGAGACGGATCATTACTTTCCAGCTTGATATTGAAAGTTGACATATTATCTTTCTCGGCCTGAAAAGCCATCGGATCAATAGCCCTGTAAAAATTTTGCAAATGAAAATCTTTTACAACACCTACTATTGGAAATTTTCCATCGGACTGACCAATAAATTTACCGAGAGCTTCGTTCGGCGTTTTAAATCCAAATTGCTGCATGGCAGTTTCGTTGATCACAAATTCATTCGTTGTATCCGATGCGCGGATATTTCTGCCGGCAAGCAATGGTATATTGTATAAACTGAGATAACCGGTATCGATCCATTTTTTAAACACCTGTCTTTGAATTGGCGGTTTGCCTTCCTGGTCATATTCATATCTGCTTGAAGAATATCCATCCGACATCGGCGGTGATCCGAGCGCTAATTTTTGAATACCTTTTAGTTTTTTTAATTCATCCAGCAGTACAAATTGTTTGTTCTCATATTTCTTATCAAAAAAATATTTATCTGGTATATCTACCAACACTACGGCATCTTTATTAAAACCCATATCCGTTGCCAATGCATAATGCAATTGCTTGCCAACAATCAGTGCGCTGGTGATAAAAACAAGCGCGATGATGAATTGAAAAACGATCAGCACTTTTTGCAAACTAAATTTTTGACTGCCACTCCTAACCACAGAATATCCACGAAATACATTAATGGTCTTTACTTTTGCAATAAGCCAACCCGGGTAAATGCCTGCTATTACCATTACTGCAATAGATATAAAAATAACGAAAGTCAATAATTGCAGTATGTTACCCAATGGGGTTACGCCCGGCGGTATGATGTCTTTCAACAACCAAAAATCAAAAAGACTTAACGCATGCGCGAGTATCGCCGCAAGAAAAGTGGTGAACAATGTTTGAATAAGAAACTGCAACATCAGTTGCGTGCGACTGCTGCCTAAGGTTTTGCGCACGCCGATCTCTTTTGCGCGTTGCGGCATAGCCGCCACACTCATATTTACATAGTTGATGCAGGCGAGTAATAATAAAAATAATCCCACGCCCATCAAACCGTACAACACAGGTTTACTGGCTTTGCGAATTTGATATTCCGATACATAAGTTGAGAAATGAGATTCTTTCATCGGCATCAATTCAAACTGCCTGTTCATTTTAAAATCTTCTTTTCTCGTTTGCGCAAACTCTTTCTCTTTTTGTTCAGCTACTTTTGATATTTGCTTTATTACATCAGCCGTTTTTGCACCAGGCTTTAATTGAAGAAACATTCTGTCCGAACCATTTGTATTTGTCCATTCGTTCAATCCAAAAGGTTTGGTTGGAAGCGAAATAAATTCCTGGCCGTCGAATTCAGTTGCCCCATTAAGATCGGCAACAATACCTGTAACTGTTTTTTGAACCGTGTCGCGATATGAATAATAAGTAATGGTATGATTAATTATTTCTTCCGATTTTTTTCCGGGGAAATATTTTTTTGCCCTGCTTTCTGTAAGCACTACACTTTCTGGCGCGTTGAGCGCTGTTGATTTATTTCCAACAATCCAACGATAAGGAAGCATGGTGAAATAAACAGAATCGACTCTGTAAATAAGAAAATAAGGCGCCCCTTCTATTACAAGCGGTTTTCCATTTGCATTATTCACTTCTGCAGTAGTGATCCATTTACCCAAAAGTGGAACGACATGGTCTAATCCACTCACAGATTCACGCACGCCCTGGTACAACGGCGCAGATACGCCACCATTATAAGATGGTTTATCATCCGACTTAAATTTTGAGATAACACGATAAATATTGTCTTTATTTGGAAGTCCTTTATCGTAACTGAATTCATAATCAACAATTCTAAATATTACCCAGCACGCGCTGATGCTGACAGCCAATCCAAAAATATTCAAAGCTGTGAATAACCGATGCCGCCATAAATGACGCACAGTAGTTGTAAAATATTTTTTGATCATAAAATGCTATTTCTGATTTGGTGATATCTGATTTACTCAACTCACAAATTCATTATTAATTTATCACCCATCAATTAATTGTTTTCAATCTTTTTGTTTCCGGCATGTGTTCACTATTCAACATTCTTGCGTCGCACTCTTGTGCTGTTTGTTCTTTATTGAGCAAATCGTCTGAACCATGATTTTAACCTGATTTTTATTATTCAACTGATAAACTATTTTCAGAATCATCAGTTTAATAAGGTTAAAATCATAGTTCAGACATTATCAATTATCCATTATCAATTCTCAATTATTTCACTCGGTTCTCAAACTCTTAACTGGATTTGCGATCGCTGCTTTTACCGATTGAAAGCTTACGGTTAATAATGTAATAAACATTGCGCCTGCGCCAGCTGCTGCAAAGATCCACCAGGATATATCTATCCGCAATTGATAATTCTGGAGCCATTTGCGCATGAAATAATAAGCGATCGGCGATGCAATTAATAATGAAATAATGACGAGCGTCACAAAATCTTTCGATAATAATTTCCACAAATTAAATACAGATGCGCCAAGAACTTTTCTTACTCCAATTTCTTTTGTGCGTTGCTCTGCCATGAAAGATGCCATTCCAAATAATCCGAGGCAACTAATAAATATTGCGAGTACAGCAAACACACTTGCGAGTTTACTCACACGTTCTTCGTCACCAAATTTTCTTTCGTATTCGTTGTCAATAAATTTGTATTCAAACGGACTTGCAGGGGCATACTTTTTAAAAACATTTGCAATTTTGCCAAGTGCAGTGTTGATACTCACCTGCGGATTTAGCCTGATGGCTACGTTATGGGTTTTCTCATTATCTGCAATAAAAATCGTTTCTTTAACCGATCTGTAAGGCGATTGCATCAGCATATCTTTTACCACACCAATTACTGTGTACGAAGTTGTTTTTCCAAAAAGTGTTTCTTTTATAACCATGCCAACAGGATCTTTTATGCCCATATATTTTACCATTGATTCATTTAAGATCACTGCGGCAGTATCTGTCGCAATTGATCTGGAAAGATCTCTTCCCTGGATAATTTGCCAGTCAATAGTTTTTCCATATTCCGGCGTGATGTATGCTTTTCCTATCCAGAAATTATCGTCAATTGGTCTGCCGTTCCATTGAAAACCATTGCCTGCAAAACCAAGCATTGTTACGGGATTAACTGTTTCCGCAATTTCTGTTACAGCGCCAGATCTCTTTAATTCATCACGCACAACATCAATATGATCATGTATCTCATCAGTGGGCGTTGTAACGGTCATGAGCCCCTCACGTTTGTAACCAACAGGACGATCTTTGCCCAATTGAATTTGTTTATAAACAATAATAACTCCAATAATCAAAGCGATAGAAACACTGAATTGCAAGACCACCAAAACTTTTCTCGGAACGGAAGCGTATCGTCCCGCGCGAAAAGTTCCTTTTAATACTTTAATTGGTTTGAATGATGATAAATAAAATGCCGGATAACTTCCCGCAATAAAACCGGTAATAAAACTGAAACCAATCCCGATCAGCCAAAAGAAAATATTATTCCATGGCAACACCATTTTTTTATCGGCAACTTCATTAAACAACGGCAACATCAGTTGAACAACGATCAAGGATAACAGGAAAGAAAAAAATACAACCAATAATGATTCTGCCATGAATTGTTTTATCAACTGAGT
>DATHPY010000087.1:0-4895 GCA_035483315.1 Puia sp.
ATTTGCGAGGTTGGATTTTAATTCATTTATGCTGTCAATATTATTACTCACCGGAGTTATTTCGAACATGGCAACGAGCGAATTTCCGGAGCCAATTTCTCCGCCCTGTAAGCCATTTGATGAATCGCTCATTGCCTTCCATTTGTTATCAAAACCAATCAGGCGGTATCGTTTCACCAATTGCGGATCAAAATTGACATTCAAATAAGCATCATCTGCAACTGAATAAATTGTTTGCGTAAATTCTTTCATCAACACTTTCTCTGCTTCTTTTTCATTATCAAGATAAGCAAAATTTCCGCTGCCTCTTTCTGCAAGCACCTGCAATTTTGAATCTTTATAATTGCCCATTCCAACACCGAGGCAGGTTAAATAAATTCCCCATTGTTTGTGAAGCACAATTAATTTCTCCAATTCTTCTTCTGTAGTTTGCCCAACGTTGAAATCACCATCAGTTGCAAGTATCACGCGATTATTTCCACCTCTAATAAATTGATTTTTTGCGACGCGGTAAGCTGCATGAATACCGGCTTCGCCGGGAGTTGGACCACCGGGATTTAGATCTTCGATAGATTTTAAAATTACTTCTTTATCATTGCCCGCAGTTGGTTTTAGCCACAAACCAACAGTGCTTCCATAAACGACAATGGAAACAGTATCAATATCCCTGAGATTATTCACCAATAATCTAAATGCGGATTTTATCAATGGTAAACGATTGGGCAGATCCATGGAGCCGGAAATATCAATAAGAAAAACAAGATTGGCGGGCGGAACATTTTGGAGATCAATTTTTGCAGCGCAAAGATTTAAATAAAGCAATTGGTTATTTTCATTCCACGGGCATTGTGATAAATAAGATCTGAATGTAAAGGTGCTGTCTTCTAACGGTAATGTATAATTGAAATTAAAATAGTTCAGCATTTCTTCTATCCTGACAGCATCTGGTGGAACTGTCGTTCCCATATTCAAGAAACGCCGGATATTGCTGTAGGATGCTTTATTAATATTAACTGCAAATTCTGTTTCAGGAAATTTTTCGGTGGCGACAAAATCATTTTGCACTAAAGAATTGTAGGTTTCTCCGCCAAGATTCCATGTAGTTCTGTCTTCTTCCTTTAAATTTCTTATTGATGATAATAAAGTTTTTTTCTCAGCTGCCGGCGGTGGGTGCAACAATTTTAATGTGATGAATTGATATTTTGAGGCGTCAAGTTTTACAGAAATTTCTTCATAACCTTCACTTACGAAAGTTACAGAATCAATAAGCTTTGATGTGGGTATTCCAAAAGATCCCTGGCTTCCTGAGTAATAAACATACTCCGAGGAACGAAGCAATATTTTTACATTAGATAAAGCGCTATTGTTTGCATCCCTGATTTCTCCCCGCAAATAATACTGCGCATGAGTGGCTGAATAAATAAAAAAGAAGCAAACTATAAATGAAATTTTCTTCAAATTGCGCAGGGTTGAATTATAAAGGTGTTTACAAGTTACTCAACTAATTTATAAATTTCAGCGATATTTCTTCCCAGCCCGTTGTAATCCAAACCATAACCCAGCACAAATTTATTTGGAATGGTAAAACCGAGATAATCAATGTTAACAGGATAAATTGTTGCTTCCGGTTTATGCAATAACGCAACTATTTTTAATGACGCTGGTTGCTGATGCTGCAATTGCGGTAAAAATTCGCTGAGCGTTTTTCCGGTGTCAATGATGTCTTCAATAATTACGACATGCCGCCGGAAAACATCCGTGTCTAATCCAATTGCGGTTACTACCTGACCTGAAGATTTTGTGCCTTTATATGAAGCGAGTTTGATAAAACAGATCTCTGCTTCAATAGAAATTTGTTTGAATAGATCTGCAGCGAAAATAAATGAGCCGTTAAGTATCGCGATGAAAAGTGGTTTTTTGTTTTTGTAATCATTATTGATCTCGTGCGCGATTGTTTTTATTTTTTCAGCAATAGAAGTTTTGCCGATATACGGTTCAAACATTTTATCATGCACCAGGATGCTTGACATAATTAATTTTTGTAGATAACCAACTCCTGCCCGGTTTTAACTGCGCGTGAATCGAGATTGTTCCATTCCATGATCTTCTCCACACCAACTCCATATTTTTTTGCAATGCTGTACAAAGTTTCTTTTGATTGAACAATATGTGTCAGCGGCGTTGATGCAACCGAATTATTTTGATTTGAAAATGTTTGCTGATTATTTTTTTGCGTTGCTAATAACGGTCTTGACGGAGCCATTACGTGAAGATAAATTTTTTCACCTGCCGCAACTTCCATGCCTTTGTTAAGTTGATTTAATTCAAGCAAACTTTCATAGCGGATTCCTTCAGTTTGGCAAATATCATAAAGAGATTCTCCATTTTGAACAATGTGAAATTCATTTTCGCTGCTTTTTCTTTTTCGCTGTAAAAAAATGAGTTGATCTTTTTCTAAAACATCCTGCTGTTGTTCAATATCGTTAAAATCGAGCAAGCGGCTTAATGGAATATCGTATTGATTTGCGATAGCTAATAAGGAAGTTCCGGCTTTTGAAAATATAACATCTGTTCTGTTAATAGTAAATTGACCAAGCGGATATTTTGGCGCCTGCGGAAAATTAACAGTCGCCTTTTTATTAACTGCGTTTGATGCAACATCGTTTTTATTTTTGATTCCAGCAGTCATATCATAAGGCTGTTTTATCTTTCCCAATGCGATTAACGTGTATTGCTGAAGGTTATAATCTTCGATCAGCTTAATAAGAATTTGTGAATAATGAATATTGGTAGCATATCCTGCTTTTTTTAAACCATAAGCCCAGGACTGATAATCCGCCGGATCTAATTTGAAAAGAAATGCATATCGCGGACTTGCATGCAAAAAATCCGAATGGTCTTTATACGAATCTTCCGGTTTATCATAACTGCGAAAACATTCGCCGCGCTCATCATCATCATGATAAACAACAGAACCCGTCCACGTGTCTTTACATTTTATTCCAAAATGATTATTTGATTTTTTTACCAGTTCACTTGTTCCGGCTTCAGTTTCATGAATGCCTTGTGCAAGAATAATGGAAGCGGGAATTCCGGAACGTTGCATTTCGCTCATGGCGAGTTCACGATAATTATCAATGTATGCAACAACATCTTCGCTTTTTTGCGCGAAAATATTTTTGCTAAAAAAAATAAGCCCCATCAATGCCACAGTTTTCAACTTCATGCAAATACATTTATTTTTTGCGGATCAAAAATAAACCATCCCGAACAGTAAGCATCACCTTTTCCACGGAATCATCTTTATTTATCATTTCATTAAAAGCCTGGATGGCTTTTGCATTTTTTCCTTTTATTTCTTCTTCCAAAACTTCTCCGTGAAACAAAACATTATCAGCAATAATCAAACCACCTGCACGAACTTTCGGTAAAACCAGTTTATAATAATTAATATAATTTGGTTTGTCCGCATCAATAAATACCAAATCCCATGTTTCGAGCAATGTATGAATAATATCTAACGCATTTCCCATGTGTAAAATTATTTTATCAGCCATATTTGCCTTGCGAAAGTTTTCCATGGAAATATCTGCATCTTCTTTTCTTAATTCGATAGTGTGTAATTTTCCATCTTTCGCTAATCCTTTCGCTAAACACAATGCGCTATACCCAACAAAACTCCCTATTTCCAATATTTTTTTTGGTTGAAGAAGACAACTTATTATTTCCAAAAATTTTCCCTGGACGTGACCGCTAAGCATATGCGGATCGGCGTGATGTGCGTAAGTGAACTTTGCAATTTGATTAAGCAGCCCGTCTTCTGCAGAAGAAAATTTTTCAGAATATTCCTGCGCTTTCGTATTCACAATATCCATGCTGATAAATTTTTCGCAAAGATAACAAAGGAGGTTTTAAATATTTTGGTACAGGCTTTTGTATTTCTGTTCAACATTGTTACGTCGTCTCGCCTCGGGCGAGATTCATCGGTAATGTATCTATCACCATTGGTCTTATAATAAATTCTCCCAGGTAAATTTTCAGCTTAATAATTTGGTTGCAGCGGATTTTTTGTATAAAAATTCAAAACATGTTCTGCAACTTCGTCTGCAGTATCAGCCACACAAAGCAAATCAAAATCTTTTGGTGAAATATTTCCTGCGCTGATCATTGTTTGTTTCATCCAGTCTAATAAACCTTTCCAATAATCACTGCCAACTAATATCAAAGGCACCTGCAACATTTTTCCGGTTTGAGTAAGCGTTGCTACTTCGAAAAATTCATCCATGGTCCCAAAACCTCCGGGCATCATAACAAAACCCTGCGAATATTTGGTGAACAAAACTTTTCTAACAAAAAAATATTCAAAATTCAAACTGGCATCACGGTCAATAAATGGATTTGCGTGTTGTTCAAAAGGCAGTTCAATATTCAATCCTACTGATTTTCCACCTCCCAATTGTGCGCCTTTATTTGCAGCTTCCATTATGCCCGGACCACCGCCGGAAATAATTCCGAAGCCATCTTCTGACAAACGTTTTGCTATTTCCACAGCTAACTCATAATAAGGTTGGCCTGGTTGTGTGCGTGCCGAGCCAAAAACAGAAATACATGGCCCTAATTTTGCGAGCGCCTCAAAACCATCTACAAATTCTGCCATTATTTTAAAGATCTGCCAACTTGAATGTGCTTTCGATTCCGCCCATCTCCGCTGTTTCGACAATTTGATTGTATCGTTCATACACTTTACCGATTTAGGTTTAGACAATAAATGCCACTCAGAAATTTATGAGCGGCATTGCAATAGTATAACGTAAATGAAATTGATTTAGTTTGCGACTGGCTGCTTTTTTGAGATGATAAACAGCCCAAAAAAAGTTAATATTCCATCAATCAAT
>DATHPY010000088.1:0-2933 GCA_035483315.1 Puia sp.
AACGCTTGTAAAAAAATATAATGGCTCATTAAGCGGTGAGCATGGCGACGGAAGATTGCGTGGAGAATTTATCCGGCAAATGATCGGCGAAAAAAATTATCAGCTGCTGAAAGAAATTAAACGTGCATGGGATCCGGAAAATATTTTCAACCCAAATAAAATTGTTGATACGCCGCCGATGAACACGATGTTGCGTTACGCGCCGGGTCAGCAAACGCCTTCTTTCAAAACTGAATTCAGATTTTATAACCAGGATATTTTGCAGCATGCTGAACAATGCAATGGTTCCGGCGATTGCAGAAAAACGCATTTGTCGGGTGGAACGATGTGCCCGTCATATATGGCAACGCGAAATGAAAAAGATACTACTCGGGCAAGAGCAAATATTTTACGCGAATTTCTTACCAATTCAAAAAAAACGAACCGTTTTGATCAGAAAGAAATTTATGACGTGATGGATCTGTGCCTGAGTTGTAAAGGATGTAAATCGGAATGTCCGTCAAATGTTGACGTAGCAAAATTAAAAGCAGAGTTTCTGCAACAATATTATGACGCCAACGGAATTCCTTTCAGAAGCAGGCTGATAGCCAATTTCAGCAGATCGGCAAAACTTGGTTCAATGATGCCTTCAGCGTATAATTTCTTTGTAAAAAATAATTTCACCGGAAAATTAATAAAGAAAATTTCAGGATTTGCTGTTGAACGTTCAATGCCAGAAATCTATAAAACGACGTTGAGAAAATGGTACCAAAAAAGACAGAAGTCAGAAGTTAGAAGTCAGAAATTGGAAGTCGGTCAACAATCAACTACCAACCGTCAACTATATTTATTTTGCGACGAATTCACCAACTACAACGATGTGGAAATTGGAATGAAGACGATCTTATTGTTAGAGAAATTGGATTATGAAGTTATTATTCCTCATCATTTGGAAAGCGGCAGAACATGGTTGTCGAAAGGATTAGTTCGCGAAGCGAAAAAAATTATTAATAAAAACATTGAGTTGTTGAGTCCATTAATAAATGATAAAACACCGTTGATTGGAATTGAACCTTCGGCAATTCTTACTTTCCGCGACGAATATGTTGACCTGGCTGAAGATGATAAATTTGAAGCTGCAAAAAAATTGGCGAAACATGTTTTTACTGTTGAAGAATTTATAGCCGCAGAAATTGAAAAAGGGAATATTAAAAAAGAAAAATTCACAACAGAAAAAAAAGAAATAAAACTTCATGGACATTGTCAGCAAAAAGCATTATCGTCGGTTAACCCAACTGTAAAAATGTTATCATTACCCGAAAATTATTCTGTGTCCGTAATTCCATCCGGTTGTTGCGGAATGGCTGGTTCATTTGGATATGAAAAAGAGCATTATGAGATTTCTATAAAAATTGGCGAATTGGTTTTATTTCCTGCTGTTCGTAATCAATCAAACGAAACAATTATTGCTGCACCGGGAACAAGTTGCAGGCACCAGGTAAAAGATGGAACAGGAAGAATCGCGAAACATCCTGTGGAAATACTTTTTGAAGCGTTGGTGTAGACCTTAGCTATTCCAGTCTAATTAAAATATTTTCAAGTATTTTGTATATTATAAACGTTTTGTTTTAACTGCTATTTTATCTCATGCAATCGGAAACAGAGTTAATAAAAATAGGAACTGGTTATCTTGATACACTTGAATACAAGAAAGCAATTGATTTTTATACCCGCGCAATTGAAATTAACTCATCAAATTCTCAAACATTTGAACTCAGGGCCATCGCCTGGTTTAAGATTTTTGATATTGATAAAGCGCTTTCGGATACTTCTACAGCCATTGAACTTGATAAAAAAAATCACAATGCCTGGTTTAACAAAGGAGAAATATTGAAATATCGGAAAGAATATTCTGAGGCAGAGTTATGTTACAGGGAAGCCGATAAAATATATCCAGATAATCTTTTTTATATCACTGGTCTTATTGAAACAACCTACAAGCAAAAAAAATATAAAGAGACAATCGGGTATTGTAATCAGATTCTGAAAGAATCTCCCATAGATTTTATCGCTCTAAATTTTCGTGGATTAGCTTTTTCAAAACAATTAGATTATGAAGCGGCTATTAAAGATTATTTGAAAATTGCCGATATTAAAAAACCCAATGCTACAATCTATAACAACCTGGGTTTTTGGTATAGCAAAATGGGGAAACTTAAAAAAGCTTATAATAATTTGAGTGTTGCTTTGCAACTTAATCAAACGCACCCGTATGCTTTGGATAATTTGGGATTTGTGGAATATTTGAATGGTAATTATGAAAAAGCCTTGAAATTAATTGAAAGATCATTAGAGATTGCTCCATCAAATTCTTATGCTTACAAAAACAGGGCATTAGTTTATTTGAAAATAAATCAAAGAGAATTAGCGCTAAATGATTTACAAATGGCGAGATCTCTGGATTATTTGGAAGACTATGGAAATGAAGTTGAAGAATTACTAAAAAAGGAATTTAATTTGTGACGTCAATTATTATTCGACCTTCTCAAATTTAATAATAATGAATAATAAGTTCGCTAAAAACTGCTTCATGAAAAAATATAGTTTGATAATTCTAATTATTGTTGTGTTGTACAGTTGTGGTATAGTAAAGATCAAAATTGATGATTACAAAAAAGGAACTTACGGATATGACGCTACATTTCTGAAAAAAAATCTTGGCGGATTAATAGAACTTTCTGATTCAAATACCGGCGCAAAAGTTTTATTATGCGCATCATACCAGGGACGGGTTTTAACGAGCGCGGCAAATGACACCGATAATAGTTTTGGATGGATCAATTATGATCTAATCGCCTCACAAAAAAAGAAAGCGCAGTTTAATCCGATTGGTGGCGAAGAAAGATTTTGGATCGGGCCGGAAGGTGGACAAAACGCTTTCTATTTTAAAAAAG
>DATHPY010000089.1:0-2711 GCA_035483315.1 Puia sp.
ACATGAAAATGCTTTGGGAAAAAAATGTGGTATTAAAAATGCCGACGTCAACAGTAAATTGATAACAGACGGATTAATTGAATTAGATACGAATCGCATTAAGGTCTATAAATTTTTATGCAACACGCTGCGAAATGATAAAGCATTTTTATGGACAGGTGGAATTCAATATCATCACTATTCGCAAAAAGATCTTAAAGTCGCAATTACTCCTGAAGAAGATTCATTGCGATCGCGTCTTTCAAAAGTTCGTGACGCGACGTATCGCATTCAACCTGGCGTGCCATGTATTTTAGGAGAGAATGGTTATGATAAAAGTCAGAAGTCAAGACAAGGAACGCCAATGTTACCCGGGCTTTCAACTGCACAAAGCCAGGGAATTTTTATTCTTCGTTCTATTAATGCCACTGCGTTTTCAGGGTTTGATGCGTACATTTTATATTGGTTGAAGGATTATGCATCCGATACAAGCTCGAGTGTTTATTTAACCAGCGGCGTAATTCGCGAAATGCCGGATGGAACAATTAAACCTTATGCAAGTTGGTTTTATATCAGTGCGTTTGAAAATCGTCTCGCGAATTATGTTCCTGATAAAATAATCAGCGAGACAGGAAATGTTTGGGTGTATAAATATCGCAATCAATCGTCACCCGATTCTTTAGCTTATTTTCTTTATTCTCCAACACGCAACGGAACTAAAGTTGATAATTATAAATTGAATGTTGGCAAAACTGTAAACCAAAACGCACAGGAAATTTATTTTGCGGATGACTCCGAATTTGGAAATGCAAGAGATAAAAAGATCTCAGATAATTCTGTAATAATTAATGTTGAAGAAAGACCGAAATTGGTAATGGTGAAAGAAGTGAAATAATTCCGCCATGTCAGGTGTTTTCACCTGACACATAAATAATCTTCACCCTCACATTCCAAACTTTGCCTTTTTCTAATCTATAATTTTTTTCGCCACCAATATTAATCTTGGCGAAGTTTTTTCATTGAACGCATGCAGATCATACTCTCCAAATACTTCCTGTATTTCTAAATTATATGTCGAAAACATTCTTGTAAAATCGTCCAATGAAATTTTTGCAATTCTCTCTGTGTATTCACAATTGTGATTGATGTTTCTATCCTCTATAAATATTTTTTTGTAAAGATGTTTATCATCAGTCCATCTTTTCATACTAAAAACAACGCCCTCAATTTCTTTTGTTGATTCAGGAACTAAATGCTCCTCCGCATAATGCGTGTTTATAAAATCAAGAACAAAAATGCCGTTCTTTTTTATTGCGTTTGAAATGGTTCGTATTGCATCAAAATGCTCGCGTTCAGTTCTGAAATAACCGAAACTGGTAAAAAAATTAAAAGCGTAATCATAATAATTTATCCAGAAAGGCAAACGCATATCATGTTCGTAAAAATGAAGATTTTCATTTTCAAATTGCTTTGCATATTCAATACTGTCGGGGGCAATATCAATTCCGGTAACGTCAAACCCGCGCGCAGCAAGAGTTATAGCATGTCTGCCCCTTCCGCAGGCAACATCAAGCATGGTACTGTGGGCGGCAGGGTTAAGATAATTTAATAAGTTATCAACAAATGCAGCGGCTTCTTTCTCATCCCTGTAAAAATATAATTGATGGTAATATGGAGAATTAAACCAATCGCGGAACCAATTCCCGGCTAATGACATGCAGATTATTTTGAACAAAAATAGGCGAGTTTTTGTTTGCACCCAATCATTTTACCGATGTGAATAGATTTAACATCCAATAATTTCCTGTTTGGTATTTTAATTGCTATAATTGCAGAGCGACATTGTTCGCAACTCTTCAAAATTCAATCCCGGAAAACTCCTTGACCTTAACTATGGATTTCAAAACCTTATTTTTGTAATCATAAACCTTAGAAAATTGTGGCATTGATCAAGAGTATTTCGGGAATCAGGGGAACCATTGGCGGGGCACCGGGAGAGAATTTAACTCCTGCTGATATCATTAAATTCACCGCTGCTTATGCAAGCTGGGTGAAAGAAAAAAAGAAAGGAAAAAAAATTATTATAGGGAGAGACGCCCGCATCAGCGGCGAAATGGTTTCCAATCTTGTTTCCAATACACTTATTGCTTCCGGATTAGATGTTACCGATGTGCAACTTTCCACAACTCCAACTGTTGAACTCGCTGTGCAGCAGGAAAAAGCTGCAGGCGGAATTATTATTACTGCAAGTCACAATCCCAAAGAATGGAATGCACTCAAATTGCTCAATCATCTCGGTGAATTTATAAGCGCTGAAGATGGCGCTGCGATTTTAGAAAAAGCAAGTGAAGATGATTTTTCTTTTGTTGGTGTAGATAAACTCGGAGAGTATGCTGTTGATAAAACTTATCTCCAAAAACATATTGATGCAATTATTAATTATCCGCTTATCGAAGTTGATTCAATAAGCCAAAAAAAATATAAGATCGTTGTTGATGCCATCAATTCTACAGGCGCAATTTTTGTTCCGGCATTATTAAAAGCGTTAGGTGTTGAAGAAGTTATTGTGGTGAATGAAGAAGTGAATGGAAAATTTGCGCACAATCCTGAGCCGTTGCCGGAAAATCTTTCAGCGTTAAGCGCAACGGTGCTTAAAACCAAAGCTGATTTTGGAATTGCTGTTGATCCTGATGTGGATCGTTTGTGTTTTGTTTGTGAAGATGGAAGTGTTT
>DATHPY010000090.1:0-2042 GCA_035483315.1 Puia sp.
AGTTCCTGCGGTTTTTTCAATAATTTATTTGGACCAAAATACGGATGCCCGAGCAACGGCAAAAATGTTGGCGCAGAAAGAATATTAAGCGGTGAAAAAGTGCCGAAGGCTCCAAAATTTAAATCATGATTTCTATTATAAACACACCTAAATCCCAAACTATGAGCCTCACCCTCCGTACCGATTTTGGTTGTACCGAAGCAGTAATTGACGACGATTGCGGTCTTAAACGTTTTTATGAAGTGGCGAATATTCTTTCTGATGATCTCGACATCCGCTTTTCACAAAAAACAGACGATTTTGATTCGATGATGTGGGACTTCGCATTCAAAGGTCATACGCTCACTTTGCATTACAACATTTACACCGGCATTTCTATTTACCCGAGAAAATTTCGTGAAGCGTTGAGAAAAGATAATGATGCCGTTGTGGAAATTGCAAAATTTTTGGAAACAAAACTGATGATCAACACGGCGAAAAGATTTTTGTCGTGATCAGTAAGTTGTTTCATTGATCGAATCCAGGATATTGCAATAGCTGATGTATCGTTCAACATGAATTTGGCCCTCGGCGAGGGCTTTTTTTATTGCACAACCCGGCTCGTTTATGTGCAGACAATTATTAAACTGGCATTCATTAATGCGCGAACGCATTTCCGGAAAATAATGGGACAATTCTTGTTTGGAAATGTCAACCAAACCAAATTCCCGCAAGCCTGGTGTATCAATGATTTGTCCGCCAGATTCAAGATCATGCATCTCTGCAAATGTGGTTGTATGAATTCCTTTGCCACTCCAGCCGCTGACATCGTGCGTTTTCAACGCCAGGTTTGGAAGCAAAATATTTATCAGGGAAGATTTACCAACGCCGGAATGGCCGCCGAGCAAGGTGATCTTATCTTTTAATAAATTTTTTATTTCATCAATTCCTTTTTCTTCTTTAACACTTAGCATCAAAAGCTTGTAACCAACATCGCCATATATTTGGCGCCATTCTTCTGCCTTCGTAAGTTCTTTATTTTTATAGATGTCTGTTTTATTTAAAACAATTATTGCGGGAATATGATAAGCTTCGCACACAACAAGAAAACGGTCAATAAAACCCTGCGAAGTTTTGGGATCTTTTAAAGTTGCTATTAATGAACACTGATCAAGATTTGCAGCAACAACCTGGTAATTTATTTTGTGTGAAGGCGCCTGCCGGATGATGTAATTTTTTCGGTCATATATCTCCGTTATAGTTGCTGAGTTTTCTATTTCGTTCTCTGTTTCAATTTCCACATTATCACCAACGGCAACCGGGTTTGTTGAGGTCATTCCTTCCGTTTTAAAAATACCTTTCATGCGGGCATTCCATTTGTCGCCGGTTTCAGTTTTCACCAAATACCAGCTGCCGGTTGATTTATAAACTTTTGCTTTCATCGAACACGAATTTACACGAATGGAAACGAATGAGAAAAATGGTGAGAAAAATTGATAGGACGCAGATTTGTTATGATTGACTATGATAAATCATAAACATCATAACAAATCTGCGTTCTATCAATTCTTTACGGGAATTTTCTAAAAATGGTAACCCTTAGTATCAATTCTAAAAATAAAAATGCAGCGGCTGCAATTGCAAACGGAAAAAATTCTTCGGTATATCTTTTTATTGCAGTTATTTCCACTTTTGATTTTTCCAGCTTATCAATATCTGCATAAATATTATGCAAACTTTCATTATCCGTTGCGCGATAATATCTGCCGCCAGTTTCGTTGGCAATTTGAGTTAGCAGTTTTTCATCAATACTGACTTTTTCTTTTTGCATAATAACACCGTTTGAGGTTTGAACCGGGACCTGCGCAAAACCTTCGGTTCCCATTCCAATAGTGTACACGCGTATGCCAAATGCTTTTGCCATTTCCTTTGCGGTATTCGGGTCAATCAATCCCCCGTTATTTTCTCCATCAGTTAGTAAAATAATCACTTTGCTTTTTGAAGTTGATGAACGTAATCTATCAACACATGTTGCCAATCCGGAACCAATTGCAGTTCCATCT
>DATHPY010000091.1:0-8185 GCA_035483315.1 Puia sp.
TCATTTTTATTTTCTCTTGCACTCGCCGTAGGATTAACACCACAATTACTTCCTGCGATCATCACTGTCAATCTTTCCACAGGCGCCAGGCTAATGGCAAAGCAACAGGTTATTGTGAAACGATTATCATCCATTGAAAATTTCGGCAGCATGAATATTCTCTGCTCCGATAAAACAGGAACAATTACAGAAGGCAAAGTAACATTAAAAGATGCATTGGATATTGAAGGAAATCATTCAGACAAGACATTACAGTTCGCCTGGCTGAACGCTTCGATGCAACAGGGTTTTCACAACCCGATTGATGAAGCCATCAGTTCAACATATAAAGATCAGGAAAATCATTTTTCTGTACAATGCGAAATTCCCTACGACTTTATCAGAAAGCGGTTAACCATACAGGTTAGGAATGAAAAAGAAAATTTTGCAATCACAAAAGGCGCATTAAATTCCATCGTTGATGTATGCGATAAAGCGGAAACAGCAAGTGGCCAGCTAACGGCGATGGATGATAAATGCGCTGCTATCAATGATGAATATCATAAATTAAGCGCTGCCGGTTTTCGTGTGTTAGGAATTGCATATAAAAAGGGAAATAATGAGAAAGATTTTACGCGCGATGATGAAAACAATATGACCTTTCTCGGCTTCATCACGTTATTCGATCCTCCAAAAAAAGATGCAGCGCAAACAATAAAAAATCTCCGCGATCTGGGCGTTCAATTAAAATTAATAACCGGCGACAACGCATTAGTAGCAGACTGTCTTGCAAAACAAATCGGATTTGAAAATGCGATGATACTTACCGGTAAACAGATACATGAAATGAGCGATGGTGCATTAATGCATCAGGCAACCATGACAGATATTTTTGCAGAAGTAGAGCCGAATCAAAAAGAAAGAATCATCATGTTTTTAAAAAAGAGCGGAAATGTTGTTGGGTTTATGGGTGATGGAATTAATGATGCACCTGCACTGCACACAGCAGATGTAGGAATTTCTGTTGACACCGCTGTTGATGTTGCCAAAGAAGCTGCGGATATTGTTTTATTAAATCAGGATCTTAATGTTTTGTGCGCGGGCATTGTTGCAGGGAGAAAAACATTTGCCAACACCATGAAATATATTTTCATGGCAACCAGCGCCAACTTTGGAAATATGTTCAGCATGGCTGGCGCTTCTTTATTTTTACCATTTCTTCCATTGTTGCCAAAACAAATTTTGCTCACGAATTTATTAACTGATTTCCCGGAAATGACGATTGCAACAGATCGAGTTGATTCCATTTCGGTTACCAAACCACATCGCTGGGATATAAAATTCATTCAACGCTTCATGATCGTGTTTGGATTGCTGAGTTCAGTGTTCGATTACCTGACATTTGGTGTACTGATTCTTTTTATGAAAGCAAACGAAAAAACATTTCAAACAGGTTGGTTTGTTGAATCTGTTATTTCTGCAACATTAATCGTATTAATTGTTCGCACAAGATTACATTTCTTTAAAAGCTTGCCCGGCAAATATTTGATCATCGCAACAAGTCTTATTTTATTATTTGTGCTTTCGTTACCATTTCTGCCATTTGCGAATTTGTTCGCTTTTGTGCCTTTGCCACTTTCATTTTACGGATGGATGTTGCTTATTGTAGGTGCTTACATTATTTCTGCCGAAATAACCAAAAGATGGTTTTACCGCAGGTTGCAAAATCGCAATTAATCGCAATCTCCAATTCAAAAAACCATATCAATCTTTGGGAAAGTGTGAATGATGTAACTAATTAATAGAATTGCATAACACTTAATTGCACAAAGAAATTCAGCTTTGCATCTCAGTTAACACAGATTTATTCAATCCTCCTTTCTGCATACAATCGGTGCAAAATCAACGTAAGTTTTATATCTATTTAATGAACCAGTCAAAAAACAAAAAATAAATGAAAAAGAATTTCAGGCAAGTTTTGGTATGCATGCTTTTCTGTACGATAGCATTCAGCAGCATTTTGTATTCACAGACAACGTACAAAATCAATGACTCAAAAGATATTGATATGAAATTGTCAGGCACATCAACCCTGCACAAATGGGCAATGGATACAAAAACTTTTTCCGGAGAAGCTCAATTCGGTTTTAAGTCGGGAAGCAGCGACGAGCTCACATCCGTCAAATTTTTAAACTTTTCATTGGAAGTACAGAATCTGAAAAGTGGCGAAAAAGGATTGGACAAGAATGCATACAAAGCATTAAAAACAGCCAAGTATAAAGACATTTTCTATAAACTCATATCAGCAACGGTATCGCCTGAAAGTGATAATAAATACCTGGTTAAAACCAATGGCAGCCTCACTATTGCAGGTGTTACAAAAGAAGTAACAATGGATGTTCATTGTGTTGTAAATAAAGATGCAAGCATTACCTGCAAAGGTTCAAAACAATTGAAGATGACTGATTACCAGGTTAAACCACCAACGTTTATGTTAGGTGCAATGAAAACTGGTGATGCGATTACACTGGATTTTGTTTTAGTCTACAAAAAATAAACGTGGATTTGACATTAATTATTCTTCATCTTAATAATCACAAATGAAAATCAGGATTCTTATTCTTTTTTGCGTTGCTTCCGGTGTTTTAAAAGCTCAGGAGCCATTGCAATTTTTTCGTCCAAATAATAAATTGGGCTTAAACATTTTTGAGACCACTAAAAATGATACCACCCCATTTACAAAACTAAAAGTAAAAATTGGAGGCAATTTTGCGCAGGATTTTCAGGCACTCAGCCATAAAAATAATGCAACACCTGTAATTGTGGACGGCGTAAACACTAATCAACTCATTTCACTTACTAACGGGTTCAACCGAGCTATGGCTAATTTAAATATTGATGTTCAATTGGCTGATGGTGTGAGAATGAACCTGACCATGTATTTATCTACACGTCATCATGAAGAAACATGGGTGAAGGGTGGTTATGTTCAATTTGACAAATTGCCTTTTCTAAAAAGCGATGTGATCGATAAGATTATGAAAAATTTTACGATCAGAGCCGGAGATTATGAAGTTGATTATGGCGATCAGCATTTTCGCAGAAGCGATGGAGGGAATGCCATTTTCAATCCTTTTGTAGAAAATTATATTATGGATGAATTTGCTACAGAAGTCGGCGGTGAAATTTACTATCATCATAAAAGTGGTTTTATAGCTATGATCGGCGTAACCAATGGAGAACTTAACCCAACAGTAGTTGCATCGGCGCAAAAAGATTCTGCAACAGGTAAGATGAATGTGTACGATCCTGCATTTCATGGCAAGATCGGATTCGACAAACAATTCGACGAAGATTTCAGATTCAGGATCACCGGTTCATTTTATGTAGATAAAAGCGCAGCAAGCAATTCACTTTTTTTTGGTGATAGAACTGGCTCACACTATTTTTTTGTGATGGAAAATACTTTGGCAACTTCAGATGGTAACGCATGGTCTGGCAGATACAACCCGCAGTTCAGCGAACAGGTAAGCACTTATATGATCAATCCATTCATTAAATATAAAGGCCTTGAAATATTCGGCACTTATGAAATGGCGAAAGGAAGAATGATCACTGAACCTGATATGCGTACGGCAAATCAATACGCCGTCGATTTAATTTACAGATTCACCGCGCAAAAAGAAAATTTTTGGATTGGGGGCAGATTCAATTCAGTGAAAGCGGAACTTCCGTTGAATCCAAATGATGTAACTATAAATCGTTTTGCAGCATCGGCAGGATGGTTTCTTACAAATAATATCATGATCAAAGCAGAATACGTTAGCCAGGTGTATAATAATTTTCCATCAACAGATATTCGCTCTGACGGTAAGTTCAATGGAATGATGCTGGAAGCGATAGTGGGATTTTGATCATTTACTTCGTTAGAGAATCTTTTCTATATTGGAAATTACTTTGTTACAAAGCGGTTATAGAAACATTTTCCAAGATGCGAAATTATATAACAAATAAGCATAGAGAAATAATGACAACAGCAAAAAGTTTAGGCATCTGGATGGATCATTCAAATGCGCACTTAATGGAGTTTACAACGGATCCTATTCAAACAAAAATCATTGAATCAAAATTTACGCACGAAGCAAAAGAACAAAGCTTAGGTAAAAGTGAAAACCTGATGCACAATAAAGAACAACACCAGCAATCTGAATATTACAAAAAATTAGGAGAGATCATTAAAAATTATGAAGAAGTAATTCTTTTTGGCCCTACTAATGCAAAAGTAGAGTTGTTTAATACCTTAAAAGCTGATCATCTTTTGCAAAAATAAAAATTGAAGTTAAACCTGCTGAGCAGAAGAAATAATGGTTTTGGAAAACGGCGAAATAATAGAACCCGGAACCCACGAAGACTATTGAAACAAAAAGAAAGGTATTACGATCTGTACGCGGGGCAATTTGATTAGTGAGTTTACAAATACTTGTGCACTGTCCGTCATTCCCGCGCAGGTGTGAATCTGTTTCACGTGCCGCTCTGTCATATATCGCCTTATTTTTAGTGCGCTCTTAAATGGGACGAAACAAAAAGATGAAGTAGAATAATATATGAAAATTCTTGTCTACGGAGCTGGCGTTATCGGCAGCATCTATGCTGCAAAATTGTATGCTGCGAATTATGATGTTACATTACTGGCCCGCAGCAATAATTATGAAAGCTTAAAACAAAGCGGAATAATAATAAAGAATTCACTAACAGGAAATGAAACAGCAAACAAAATATCAGTAACAAAATATTTAGAAGCAACCGACTTTTATGATTTAGTAATAGTTACAACACAGTTAGGACAGTTGGATAGTGTAATACCTGCGTTAAAGAATAATAACAGATGTCCCTTGATTATGTTTATGCTGAACAATCCCGAGCATCCGGGAATATTAATAGAAGCATTAAAACCGAAACATATTATTCTTGGTTTTCCGGGGGTTGGAGGAGCAGATGAAAATAATATCATTAACTATATTCAAATAAAACAACAGAAAACAACTATTGGAGAAATAAATGGCGAATCTTCGGATTGCATTAAACAAATAAAAATACTTTTTGAAAAAGCAGGATTTAAAACTTTTATTAGTAACGATATTGTAAGCTGGTTAAAGGTTCATGCAGTTTTTATTGCCTGCATGGCAGCAGCGATTATAAAAGAAAATGGAAGCTGTATTCAGTTAGGGGAAAAAAGAGGCAGTATAAAAATAATGGTGAAAAGCATCAGGGAAGGTTTTGCTGCTTGCAAAGCTTTATCGATTTCTATTATGCCAATTAATTTGAAAATTGTTTTCATGATCATGCCCCAATGGTTTTCTATTTTATATTGGCAAAAAGCAATGCAGGGAAACTTAGGCACTCTGGCAATTGCTCCGCACGCAAACAAAGCCAAAGATGAGATGAAGCTGGTTGCAGAAAAAGTATTGGAGATTGTTCATTCATCTCATTTGCCAGCACCAACTTTAGAAAACTTACTTTGTACATTTATAAAAAATTAACTTACAGCTTTTGCTAATAAAAATGCAGCAGCTGCTGCTACAACACCTGTTACTGTTACTTTAATAGTTCCCTTTATAAGTGGCTGACCTGTTACTTTACTTTTGAAATATCCGAATATCGTTAATGCAACTATGGTAACAATGCACGAAACATCAAATGCGTGTTTGCTATTGTTTATAAGAATGTAAGGAAATAAGGGAATAAATCCACCAACCAAATAGGAAAGTGCAATTGTAGTTGCACTTTTGGCTGCACGATTCTTTGCAGGCTCTTCCATTTCAAGTTCTAGCTTCATCATAAAATCTGCCCAACGATTTTTGTCTTTGCTAATTTGCAATGCAACTTGTTTGCTCAACGGTTCATCCACACCCATTTTAATAAGAATATCTTCCACTTCTTTTAATTCAAGTTCGGGCACAGTTTCAATTTCAGTAAATTCTCTTTTCAATTCCGAATCATAATGCTCTACTTCAGATTCTCCGGCAAGATAACCGCCGAGCCCCATAGAAATGCACCCCGCAGCAATTTCAGATAAACCAGAAACAATAATAAGATGTGTTGTGTTCAGTACACCGCTTAATCCTGCCGTAAGTGCAAATGGAACAGTTAGTTCATCAGACATTCCAATGATAATATCTCTTACCAAATTGGAATTTGTACTATGTGGTTCTTTTTTCAAATAATATTAATTTTCCCACTTCCAATTTCTCACTTCGGGCATATCCATTCCGTTTGCGCGAATATAATTTTTGTGTTCAACCAATTTGTCCTTCATTTCCTGTTTTAAGTAAGCGGCTGTGCCCCCTAATTGCGGAGTTCTGTCAATTACATCCTGAACCAAATGAAAACGATCAAGGTCATTCAGCACCGTCATATCAAAAGCAGTGGTTATTGTTCCCTCTTCTTTATATCCGCGCACGTGAATATTCTGGTGATTTGTTCTTCTGTAAGTCAACCTATGAATAAGCCATGGATAAGCATGAAAAGCAAAGATTACCGGTTTGTTCTTTGTGAACAGCATATCAAAGTCAGCATCGTTCAATCCATGCGGATGTTCCGATTGTGGTTGCAGTTTCATAAGGTCAATAACATTCACCACGCGTATTTTAAGATGGGGCAACTTCTTTCTGAGAATAGAAACTGCAGCAAGTGTTTCCAGTGTCGGCACATCTCCCGCACATGCCAACACAACATCGGGTTCACTATCTTCATCATTGCTTGCCCATTTCCAGATGCCTATCCCTTCCGTGCAATGAATAACCGCTTCATCCATTGAAAGCCATTGCGGTGAAGGATGTTTGCCTGCAACAACAACATTTACATAATGCCTGCTGCGCAAACAATGATCCATCACTGACAAAAGACAATTTGCATCGGAGGGCAGGTACACGCGCACTACTTCTGCTTTTTTATTTATTACATGATCGATAAATCCGGGATCCTGGTGAGTAAATCCGTTATGATCCTGCCGCCACACGTGAGACGTAAGAAGAATATTCAACGATGCGATCTTTCTCCGCCACGAAAGTTGCGATGTAACCTTTAACCATTTAGCATGTTGGTTGAACATAGAATCTATGATGTGAATAAATGCTTCGTAACAATTAAATAACCCATGCCTGCCCGTTAGTAAATAACCTTCCAGCCAACCCTCGCATTGATGCTCGCTCAGCATTTCCATTACGCGTCCATCTTTATTTAAATATTCATCTATTTCAATTGTCTCTGGTTCCCATTGCCGATTGGTGACTTCAAAAACCGAATTCAAATTATTAGAAAGTGTTTCATCAGGACTGAACATTCTGAAATTCCGTTTTTCCTTATTTGCTATGATTATATCTCTGATGAAGGCTCCCAAAACTTTTGTATCGCCGGGACCAATACTTCCCCTGTTTGGTAATTCAATTCCATACCTTTGAAAATCCGGCATATGAAGATCTTTTAGTAAAATACCACCGTTTGTATGTGGATTAGCACCCATTCTCTGTTCGCCTTTAGGCGCCAGATCTGATAACTCAGATAATAATTTTCCTTGTTCATCAAAAAGTTCTTCAGGTTTATAACTCTTCAGCCAATCTTCTAACAGTTTAAGATGTTCAGGATTTTTTGCGGGATCTGTTATCGGAACCTGGTGCGAACGAAATGTTCCTTCAACCGGTAAACCATTTACAAACTTTGGACCTGTCCATCCTTTTGGTGTTTTTAAAATGATCATCGGCCAACGTGGACATTCAATCTTATCATTTAATGCATTTGCTTTTATCGTTTTTATTTCTTCAATTACTTTGTCAAGAATAGTTGCCATTTTTTGATGCATCTGCATCGGATCATCGCCTTCAATAAAATATGGCTTCCATCCATAACCAAAAAATAATTGCTCCAATTCTTCATTACAAATTCGTGCAAGTATTGTTGGGTTAGAAATTTTATATCCATTCAAATGCAAAATAGGAAGTACAACTCCATCTGTAATCGGATTCAGAAATTTATTGGAATGCCATGAAGTAGCCAGCGGCCCGGTTTCAGCTTCACCATCACCGACAATACATGAAACAATTAAGTCGGGATTATCAAACACAGCACCAAAAGCATGACTTAGTGAATATCCGAGCTCACCACCTTCATGCATGGAGCCAGGACATTCAGGAGAAACATGACTTGGAAT